>JADFKM010000041.1 GCA_022564935.1 Candidatus Dadabacteria bacterium | reverse complement strand
CCGTCATAACACGGCTAATATCTCTAAAACTTACAGTCATTAGAGTTTCAATACCATTTACAATATCTTCAAGTTTGATCTTTACGTTGATGCGTAAGTTGGTGCCTCTTGTACCTTGAGGCCTTGAGCGACCACGTCCTCTGGGACCACCACGTCCTCCAAAAAATCCTTCAAATGGATCAAAGCCCTCAAATATATCTGAGAACTGGGAGAATATATCATCCATGTTCATATGCTGCGTGCCGGCATAACCACCAATACCCTGATGACCAAACCTGTCGTATTGATTCTTCTTTTCAATGTCGCTCAACACATCGTACGCTTCTGAAGCTTCCTTAAATTTTTCTTCAGCTTCTTTATTCTCGGGGTTTAGATCGGGGTGATATTGCCTTGCCAGTTTTCTGTACGCCTTTTTAATATCCTCCTTTGATACAGTCCTGCTTACTCCCAATATGTCGTAATAATCTCTTTTAGGTCCCATAGGTGTAAACTACTAAATAAAAATCTGCCCTGCCGTTGTGTTTTTTGGCAGGGCAGATGATTAATGTTTATTGTACGTCAATTGCGATTTTCTTGGGCTTTTCCTCTTCTTTCTTCGGTAGGGTCAACTCAAGTACCCCGTCGGTGCATTTAGCGGCTATTTTATCCTCGACTACGTTTTCGGGAAGTGTGAAATTGCGCACAAATTTCCCGTAAGATCTCTCCACTCTCACGTAGCCTTCCTTTTCGGTCTTCTCTTGCGTTTTCTTCTCGCCCCTTATGGTCAGGATTCTGTCCTTGATATCTATATCGATATCCTCTTTCTTAACGCCCGGGATATCGGCCTTGACAACGTAGCTGCCGTCCTGCTCGATAACGTCCACGGTCGGTGACCAGGCTCTGGTCTCAGGCTCTTCCTTCTCCGAGGGGTAGATGCTCACGAACTTGCCCTCAAATACCCTACGGATTCTATTTTCAAGGTCGCTGTACTCCTTCCAAGGATCCCAAAGTGATAGCTTCATCATTGTAGAAACCTCCTTTCTTTAAAAATACTCTCAATTTTAAAATAATCATCCTCTATAGAGAGTCAAGGGAGGGGTTATTCAAGTTATTTGGGTTTAAATGATTATATGGAGCGCTAAGGCCCTGTAATTATTGAATTGTGGAGAGTACTTCTTTGGATATTTCGCGGAAGGCTTTTGCCGCTGAGGAATCTGCATGGGTTAATGTTATAGGAGTACCCTGATCTCCCCCTTTTCTGATTTGCGGGTCGATCGGTATTTCTCCAAGGAACGGGACTTCGAACTTTTCCGCCATTCTCCTTCCCCCACCCCTTCCGAATATGTCCACGGTTTCGCCTCCGGGCGTAATCAAGTAACTCATGTTTTCAACGATTCCTATGATTGGGACGTTGAGTTTTCTGAACATCTGCACTCCGCGCTTCACGTCTATAAGCGCAACTTCTTGGGGGGTGGTTACAATCAACGCACCGCTGAGGGGCACAGCTTGTATCAGCGAGAGGTGGGCGTCGCCCGTTCCGGGGGGAAGGTCAATTACCAGGAAATCCGTTCCCTCCCACAGTACGTCTTCGATGAACTGTTTGATTGCGCCGTGAACCATAGGCCCTCTCCAGATAACGGCGTCGTCTTCGTTGACTAAGAATCCTATTGAGATGAGCTTAAGTCCGTATTTTTCGATTGGAATTATCTTCTTCTCAGGGGTTACTTGAGGTCTGGAATTTACGCCAAGCATGATTGGGATGCTAGGGCCGTATACGTCGGCGTCCATAAGCCCGACATTGTCTACTAGCTTTGACATCTCTATTGCAATATTGACTGCAACAGTGGATTTTCCGACTCCGCCCTTGCCGCTTGCAACCGCAATAAAGTGTTTAATGCCTGGTTGAGCGGGTGCTTCCGTGGGGATTTGCTGTCCAGGGGCGCTTTTCTGCTCTCTTACATTTACGCTTATATCGAAGTCCGAGATGCCGTTGGTTTTTGAAAGAACCTTTCTGACGGACTCCGTGATTTCAGATTGGATCTTGTCGTCGGGCTTCGGCAAAAGCAGTGATACCCTTACCTTCGAATCAACGACCTCTATATCGTTGACGATTCCGAAAGATACGATATCTCTTGAAAAGCCGGGGTACTTAACTTGTTTTAGAGAGGACTTGATCCCCTCTGTAGTAAGCGGCATTTCGTTTTGCTCCTGGATGTACGGCGGTGGTTAACCTGCTCCCAATCTCTCTTTAGCTTCCGGGGTCATCATTTCCGGGTTCCATGGCGGCTCCCATACTATCTCCACTAGTACGTTCTTTGCTCCTGCGGATTTTAGCGCCTCTTCTGCCTGTTGCGCGATAATTTTACCCATACCGCAGCCCGGAGTTGTAAGGGTCATCTTAATATGGACGTCGCGTCCGGATATCCCTAGGTCGTATATCAAACCGAGGCTGACGATATCCACGGGCAGCTCGGGATCCACCACCTCACTTAGTGCGTCTAGCAGCGAGGTTTCCGTGAGCTCAACGGGGTGGTCGCTTTCAGGTGCATGTTCAATTTTGGTAATTGATACGTTACCGTCGTTCTCTGTGGGATTTTGGTCTTGAAGCATGGGCAGTTTTTTCATCGCCATTGTCTGTCTCCCTTCGTTGAATTGTATAAAAACGCTATAAACGAAAAATTGTGTGTTTTGCGGGCTATCACACCCCTTAAAGAGGGGGTTTGATTATCGCAATTGCCATCTCTTGTAAACTGGTTGTAGTGAATGCGTTCTGAAAGATGATGATGGCATTTATTTCACACTTCCAAACCAATCGAATGTCACCCGCTACATTCATTAAACCTGGAAAGAGTTTGAGTGTCAAACACCTCATATCTATATAACCCTCAAAAATAATTGGGTTTTTGATGAGCCATAAGCCCCTGGTATCCTTGACACTATGCTCTTATTATTCTAAATTATTGAGTTAGCATGGCAAATCACTCACGTCAGATAAAGTTGGGCTCCGTAGCAATCGGCGGTGGGGCGCCTGTGTCTGTGCAATCCATGACCAAGACCCTAACTAAAGACGTTGCCGCTACTGTGGCGCAAATTAGTGAGCTTCAGGATGCGGGGTGCGACATAGTTAGAGTTGCAGTGCCTGATATGGAGTCCGCTACGGCTATCGGGGAGATTAAATCACGTGTTTCCATACCGATAGTCTCGGACATCCATTTCGATTACCGACTGGCTCTGGAGGCTCTCAGACAGGGAGTCGACGGGATGAGGATCAACCCCGGAAACATCGGCGCTCGTAAAAAGATAAGAGCGGTTGTGGATGCGGCCCGGGAAAGGGTGGTGCCAATAAGGATTGGTGTGAATTCAGGGTCTCTTGAGAAGGATATACTTCAAAAATACGGCAGTCCGAGCGCGGAGGCTCTGGCCGAAAGCGCATTTAGGCACGCTCGAATCCTTGAAGAATTTGAGTTCCGCGACATTAAAATCTCGGTCAAATCAACCGATGTGATGACTATGATCGAGGCATACAGGATAATTTCGGGTAAGGTGGATTATCCCCTTCATCTGGGCGTCACTGAAGCCGGTACCCTGAAGATGGGAACCATAAAGTCCTCGGTGGGCATAGGTACGCTTCTTGCCGATGGTATCGGGGACACAATAAGGGTTTCACTTACCGGTGACCCGGTTGAAGAGGTCCGGGTCGGGGTGGATATACTGCGGTCATTAGGGATGAGGAAAAATGGCGTTGAGGTTATTTCCTGCCCCGGCTGCGGGAGGCTCGAGATAGACCTGATGAAGCTGGTAGAAGATGTCGAGAGGAGGGTCATGAACATACACGTGTCAAAGCCCATCAAAGTGGCTATATTGGGCTGTGTCGTAAACGGCCCTGGCGAGGCTTCCGAAGCGGATTTCGGGATAGTGGGCGGCAGGGGCAAGGGCATGCTGTATAAACGTGGGAAACTGCTGAAATCACTCAAAGAGGAAGAGCTCGTGGACGCCCTTGTGGATGAAATTACTAAAGAGACGTCTGCGGCTTGAGTTCTGCTGCGGTTTGGCCGAAAGCTTTTTCATTTTAAACAATATAGCCCAAGGACTTTTAGCATAGTTGAGATACACGCAATTCCTATTACCCACACTAAAAGAGACTCCGGCCGACGCCGAAGTGCTCAGCCACAAGCTCATGATTCGAGCCGGCATGATACGGAAGCTTGCCGCGGGCATTTATAACTACCTCCCCCTGGGACTCCGCTCTATAAGAAAAGTTGAGACCATAGTCAGGGAAGAGATGAACAGGGCGGGCGCTCAGGAGCTGCTCATGCCCGCCGTGCTCCCCGGTGAGCTGTGGAGGGAAACGGGCAGGTGGGATAAGTACGGCAAGGAGCTCCTGAGGTTTGAGGACAGGGCTGGTAGGGAGTTTTGCCTCGGCCCGACACACGAGGAGATAATCACCGACATAGCTCGAAAGGAAATCAGGTCGTACAAACAACTCCCCATAAACCTCTATCAGATACAGACAAAGTTCAGAGATGAGATCCGTCCAAGGTTCGGTGTCATGCGCGCCAGGGAATTTATTATGAAGGACGCATACAGCTTCGATGCGGATGAGGAGGGTGCGGATAAGTCATACTGGGTCATGTATGAGGCGTATTGCAGGATCTTTGAGAGGTGCGGGCTTGAGTACAGGGCGGTGCTGGCCGACACGGGTAATATCGGCGGGAACTTCTCGCATGAATTCATGGTGCTGGCGCCTACCGGTGAAGACGTAATTATGAGCTGCGAGGGATGCGGTTACGCCGCCAACCTTGAGTTCGCTGAAATTGGCGAACTCTCAGGAAACGCTGCAGCGTCAGATGGGGAAGAGGGGGGACTATTATCAGATGTGAGCACCCCTGACTGTAAGTCGGTAGATGACGTTGCTGCGCTGCTTGCTGTGGATAAGGAAAGGATTATCAAAACGATGATAGTGGAAACAGACCTTGGTCCATATGCAGCCCTGCTGAGCGGCGACCACGAGCTCAGTCTGATGAAACTGAGAAAGGCCATAGGCGCCGACACCGTAGAATTCGCAACGCCGGAGCGGATTATGGAGCTTACAAAAGGCCCTATGGGGTTTAGCGGCCCGGTTGGGCTTAAAATCAAGGTGGTGGCCGACAGGTCCGTCGAAGGGATAAAGAACGGGGTCACCGGTGCGAACAAGAAGGATTTTCATCTGAAAAACGTAAATGTTGGACGGGATTTCAGTGTTGAGGGTTTTGCCGACATAAGGGTTGCAGTAGACGGCGACCCGTGCCCTGAGTGTGATGGCGGGGCGTTGAGGTCGAGCAGGGGGATAGAGGTAGGTCACGTGTTTAAACTCGGCACAAAATACTGCGAGGCGCTGAACGCCACTTTTGTCGATGAAGGGGGGAAGGAAAAGTTCTTCATTATGGGTTGTTACGGCATAGGCATCGGACGCACGGTCGCTGCGGCGATCGAGCAGAACAACGATGAGGGCGGCATAATATTCCCCCCCTCTCTTGCCCCATTTCAGGTGGTGGTATTGCCGTTAAGGGTCGGCGATGAAAGGGTACGGAGTGTCTCGGAGAATATCTATTCCGACCTAATTGACAATGGGGTGGAAGTCATCATAGACGACAGGGATGAGAGCCCCGGGTTTAAATTTAAGGACGCCGAGCTCATAGGTGTGCCGATTCAGGTCGTAGTCGGACCGAAGGGGTTGAAGGACGAAAGTGTGGAGGTTAAGCTCAGGGACGGCACTATTACAAAAACAGTGCCGGTTGCAAGCGCCGTTAAAGAGTTGATGGATTTGCTGGGTCCCGACAGCGTACTTAAGGCGAAAATCAATGTATAGGATTTCGCAGAGCTCAGTCCTCGTTGTTCCCGGGATCAGGCAGGGCACGTATAAGGAAGACAAGAAAGCATTACTACACGGGCAGAGGCCATATCGAGAGGCTCCGGCTGCCTGGTCATAGGCCCCGCGCCGTAACGCATTTACCATTGTCTATCCTTTCCGGTGTGCGAATTCAATCACTACGGCGTCATCCACTGGCCGCCTTCTTTTTCTCATCCTTAGCCAGGGTTAATGTGAATTCCTTGTCTTTATCCACATCCACAAGCACCGTTTGATCCTCGGAGAACTTTCCTTTAAGCAGCTCAGTGGCAAGAGGGTTCTGTATGAAGCGCTGAATCGTTCGCTTTAAGGGTCTTGCTCCGAATGTGAGGTCGTATCCCAGCTCGACGAGCTGGTCTTTGGCTTTGTGGGTAAGCTCTATTCCGATTTTCTTTTCACCGAGTCTATTGCGAAGGTGCTCGATCTGTATGTCAACTATTTTCTTCAGCTCTTCAACACCCAGCGGGTGGAAAATGATGATCTCGTCCAAACGGTTGAGGAATTCGGGTTTGAAGGCGTTTCTGACCATCTCCATTACGCTCTTCCGCATTTGCTCTTCGTTTTCAATGAGCTCCCGGATTAACTGGCTCCCGATGTTAGATGTCATGATTATTACTGTGTTGCGGAAGTCCACCGTTCTTCCCTGTCCGTCGGTGAGCCTGCCGTCGTCCAGGATTTGAAGGAACAGGTTGAACACGTCCGGGTGCGCCTTTTCTATCTCGTCAAACAGCAAGGTGCTGTACGGACGCCTCCTCACTGCTTCGCTCAGCTGACCCCCCTCTTCGTACCCGACGTATCCGGGAGGCGCGCCTATGAGCCTCGCTACGGAGTGCTTCTCCATGTACTCGCTCATGTCGATGCGCACCATGGCGTTTTCATTGTCGAACATGAACTCGGCCAGGGCCCTGGACAGCTCAGTTTTTCCCACCCCCGTAGGGCCGAGGAATAGGAATGAGCCTATGGGGCGGTTAGGGTCTGATATCCCCGACCTGGAGCGTCTAAGCGCGTTTGAGACGGCATTAATTGGCTCATCCTGGCCTATTACCCTCAGCGAAAGCCTGTCTTCCATGTGGATAAGCTTCTCCAGCTCCCCCTCAAGGAGCCTGGACACTGGAATCCCAGTCCATTTGGACACAATCTCGGCAATGTCTTCGGCGTCCACTTCTTCCTTGAGCATCTTGTTGCTCTCCTGGATCTTGGAGAGCTCTTTGCTCAATTGCTCGATGTTTTTGTTCAGGTCGGGAAGCAGGCCGTAGAGGATCTCGGAAGTCCTTGAAAGGTCTCCTGTTCTCTGGGACTGCTCGGCCTCAATTTTGAGCCTCTCTATCTCTTCTTTGGTTTCCCTAATCTGAGAGATGTGTTCCTTCTCTCTCTGCCAGTGGGCCTTCAGAGTGGTAAGCTCCTCTTTATTGTTTGCTATTTCTTTTTCAATCCCATTGAGTTTTTCTTTTAGCGCTTCGTCTTTTTCTTTCTTAAGGGCTTCCCGTTCAATCTCAAGCTGCATGACACGTCTCTGGACCTCATCTATCTGAGTGGGCACGGAGTCGATTTCCATGCGCAGCTTTGCGGCGGCCTCGTCCATAAGGTCGACCGCTTTGTCGGGAAGGAACCTGCCGCTTATGTACCTATTCGATAATGCAGCTGCCGAAATGAGCGCCTCGTCCTTTATCTTAACTCCGTGATGCACTTCGTACTTTTCTTTGAGTCCCCTTAAAATGGAGATTGACTCTTCAACCGAGGGCTCGTCCACGTAAACCGGCTGGAACCTCCTCTCAAGCGCGGCGTCTTTCTCGATGTGCTTGCGGTATTCATCGAGTGTGGTCGCGCCTATGCAGTGAAGCTCCCCTCTGGCAAGAGCGGGCTTGAGCATGTTAGAGGCGTCCATTGATCCCTCTGCGGAGCCTGCGCCCACGACGGTGTGTATTTCGTCGATAAACAGGATTATCTCGCCTTCTGACTCTGTAATCTCCTTGAGAACGGCCTTGAGACGCTCCTCGAACTGACCCCGGTATTTAGCTCCAGCAACTATTGCGCCCAGGTCGAGTGTTATAAGGGTTTTGTGCTTCAGTCCCTCGGGAACGTCCCCGTTGACTATACGTTGCGACAGGCCCTCTACTATGGCGGTTTTTCCTACGCCGGGCTCACCTATCAAGACTGGGTTGTTCTTTGTGCGCCTCGATAGGATCTGAATAACGCGTCTAATCTCGTCGTCTCTACCGATAACGGGATCCAGTTTTACATGACGCGACAGATCGGTAAGGTTTCTGCCGTACTGCTTGAGGGCCTGGTACGTCTCTTCGGGACTTTGAGTTGTAATGCTTTGACCCCCGCGTAGCTGGCTAATGGCTTTGTTAAGGCTGCTTTTGGTTAAGCCGAGCCTCTGGAATTCGCTTCCCAGCTCTCCCGTGGCGTGCTCGATAATGCCCGTGAAAATGTGCTCTGTGCCAATGTATTGATCACCCATGGACTTTGCTTCTTTCTCTGCCGTGTTGAGGGCGCTGTTCATCTCGCGGCTAAGATAAAGCTCGTCGGAATCTCCCTCAACCCGCGGCAGGCTTTTTAGCTCGGTGCCCGCAATCTCCCGGAGTTTTTCCGGGTTAGCACCGACCAACCCAACGAGTTCCCCAATGATTCCGCCCTGTTCGAGGAGCGGAAGAAGAATGTGTGCTATGACGATTGATTGATGTTTTCGGTCCTGTGCCAGGGACTGCGCTTCGGCAAAGGCTTCTTGGGCCTTGATAGTGAGTTTCTCCCAGTTCATTTAATAATTAACCTCCGAGTAAGTCATACTATTAAAATATTAACTCCTCCTACGAATTCAAGGAATTAATAACACCCCAGACCATTTCGAAGTTCTAATTTTCAGTAGAACAAGTAATATAATATGATCGATGTTGCAGGACAGGACTTATGTCTAAATGCATGAGATTGAGTTTTACGGTTTCCGAGCGGGTGAGCGGTATGGTTTCTGATTTCCTCCTCGGGCTCGAAGCTTCAGGGGTAGCTGAAGATGAGGTTGTGGACGGAGAGTTGATGATAAAGGCTTATTACCCGGTTGGTGCGGATATAACCTATATAGTAACGGCGCTCAGAAACTACATGGCGTTTTTAGAAGACGGTTCTAACGACATTGAATTTGGTGATTTGAAGATAGAGGAGATCGACAACTCCACCTGGGAGTTTTGGAAGAACGAGTTAAAAACGGTTAAGGCGGGAAGGGTTATTGTTATAAGGCCGCCGTGGGAGGAGCATAACCCGGGCAAGGGGGAGATAGTCATTGAGATTAACCCGTCCCGGGCTTTCGGCACGGGCCATCATGAGACAACGAAGCTCTGCATCGGGTATATAGAGGATTTCGTTGAGCAAAACGGCGTGGGCTCTATGCTTGACGTGGGATGCGGGAGCGGGATTTTATCCATTACGGCTGCGAAACTGGGAATAAATACGGTGGTGGGGTTTGATATCGACCCCGTTGCCGTGGATGAAGCCGGAGAGAATATCGAAAGGAATACCACACATGAGGGGCTTTATGTTTTTACAGGCACGATTGAGGAAGTTGAGGGGGCCTTTGACCTGATTGTGGCCAACGTGAATGTCGTGGCAATTTTGCTTATGAAAGATGAAATAAAGAAGAGGCTGGCTTCGGGAGGGAAGTTCGTGGCTTCCGGAATACCGGTTACCAGGCGCGACGAAGCCGTTTCGGGTCTTGCGAAGACAGGACTGAGGCTTTCCGAAGAGCGCAGGGACGGAGACTGGGTAGGGCTTGTTTTTGAGCTCTAGCGTTCCCAGGTGTTATGAGCATCAATATTCAGGACGCTTATCAGCGGATTTAAGGGGAAAATCTATGTCTTCATTTAAAACAATTGAGTGGAAAGACGGTAAGGTGGTGATGATAGACCAGAGAAGACTTCCCGGGGAAGAGGTTTATGTTGAATGCAGCAGCTATGAAGACGTAGCGAAGTGCATAAAGGAGATGGTGATCCGAGGAGCGCCCGCCATAGGCGTGGCGGCGGCAATGGGAATTGCGCTGGGGGCAGTGGACAGCGCGCAGAATAAGGAGGGATTCTTTGAGTCTTTAAAAGAAGTATCGGAAGTGATTTCAAAAACAAGGCCGACTGCCGTGAACCTGTTCTGGGCAGTTAAGAGGATGAACGGGGTTATTGAGTCGAACAGGGATAAATCTCCAACTGAGATAAGCGGGCTGCTTGTAGAGGAAGCCAAGAATATTTGTGAAGAGGATATACAGATTTGTAAGGATCTAGGTAAGAACGGATCAAAACTCATAACAACAGGCATGAGCGTTATGACCCACTGCAATGCAGGCGGGCTTGCCACCGCGGGTTACGGCACCGCCCTAGGTGTTATCAGGGCCGCTGTGAAGGACGGCAAGGGGATTAAGGTAATAGCCAATGAGACGAGACCCATTCTCCAGGGCGCGCGCCTTACGGCCTGGGAGCTTGAGAGGGACGGCATACCCGTGACCCTCATCACCGACAGCATGGCCGGTTACGTAATGAGCAAAGGCATGGTGGATGCGGTTGTTGTCGGGGCCGACAGGATTGCCGCAAATGGGGATGTGGCAAACAAGATCGGCACGTATTCCCTGTCTATTCTGGCCAAGAGCCACCGTATCCCCTTCTATGTGGCCGCACCCGTTTCCACGATCGATTTCGGCTGCCCGACGGGGGATTTGATCCCCATTGAGCAGCGCGACGTTAAGGAAGTCACACATATTGGGGATAAACGGATTGCGGCCGATGTGGACGTGTTCAATCCGGCGTTTGATATCACCCCGGCCGAAAACGTGGATGCAATAATCACCGAAATAGGCGTGTATGAGAAGCCTTATGAGGAATCTCTGGCTTCTATGAACCAATGAGCTGTCGTGGAGACAACGGGCATTTATATCAGGGAAGGGAGTTGTAATGAGTCGTAAGGTATTGCCGATTTAGAACGCAGGCGAGCCTGCAGTCCGTTAAAGCTCCCTTGTTTTTTCAAATTCTTCCTGAGCCTCGACGCTCAGTTTTGTGAATGGCAGCGCGCGGAGACGGTCTTCGCCTATCTTTTCCCCTGTGACTTCGCAGATTCCGTAGCTTCCATCCTCGATTCTCTTCAGGGCGTCGTCAATCAGCACAAGCTTTTCCCTCTCCCTGTCCGAGAGTATCAGGGCAAGCTCCCTCTCGCGGTCTTCTGAGGCATGGTCGTAGAAGTCGCCGACGTCGAACCTCAGGTGGTCGGATTCGGTTTTCACCGACCTGTATACGTCCTTGAGCAGGTCTTTCCTCATTGACACCAGACTGTCTCTCATCTGTTTCAGGAACGGGACTTTGTATTCGGATAAAGCTGCGTTAATAGGGAACTCAGCGCTCTGAGTTTGGGTTTTCTTCGTAGACTTTTTTTGTTTTTTGGGTTTTGCAGGCTTTTTTAAAGGCTTTTTGGGTGCAGTTTTCTTTTCTGCCTTCGGCTTGGCTGCAGTGTTTTTCTTCTTACTCTTTACTTCTTTAGTTTTGGTTTTCTGGGTCTTTCTGGCCAACGCGGTCGCTTCCTATCGTGCAAGGGTTTCTACAAATCAACCAAATAGATAAGCATAACAAAAATAAGCATAAAATTGATTTTGTCAAGGAATTGTTTTGGTTGCCTTAAAGATGTGTAAGATTGCATAGCGAATCGGTATTTATCCTTGAATTAAACTGCCCGTTTGTATAGATTTTAAGGTCGTGAAACTTAAAATGGCTTTCATCATGGACCCTATCGGGGCGATTGACATCGATAAAGACACCACCTTTGTCCTCATGCTCGAGGCCCAGGAAAGGGGGCATGAGGTGTGGTACCTGCTGTTAAAGGACATGTTCCTCGAAGGTGACAAGCCCTATGGTGTGGCTACGGGTGCAAAACTGCAAAGGGCTCCGCAGCACTACAGCCTTTCAAATACATTAACCTTGCCCCTAGATGGCTTCGATGTGGTATGGATGAGGAAAGACCCCCCGTTCGATATGGATTATATATACGCCACATACATCCTGAGCCATATCAAAGAAAGCAGCTCGTTCGTAATCAATAATCCAAGAGGAATCAGGGAGTCGAATGAAAAGCTCTACACGCTTAATTTCCCCGACTTGATGCCGCCTACTCTAGTGTCTAAGGACATAGACCGGATAAAGGGCTTCTTGGCTGAAGTGGGCGGAGAGATGGTGGTAAAGCCGCTCGACAGCTGTGGCGGGGAGGGCGTGTTTTATCTCAGCAGCGGGGATAAGAACGTAAACGTGATCCTTGAGGGCGTGACGCATGGGGGTGAGGTATTCGTCATGGCACAGAAATTTATTAAAGAAGTGTCCGAGGGGGACAAGAGGATACTACTGCTGAACGGAGACCCTATCGGAGCCGTGCTCAGGATGTCGAGACCCGATGATTTCAGGTGCAACTTCCACTCAGGCGGGCATCCGGCTGTGACAGAGATTACCGAGCGGGACAAGTACATCTGCGACAGGCTCGCCGCCAAGCTCAGGGAGGACGGGCTGTATTTCGTGGGCATAGATGTAATCGGGGGCTATATTACCGAGATAAACACCACAAGCCCAACCGGTGTGCAGGAGATTAACAGGTTTCACGGCGTGAAGCTCGAGTCTCTAATATTGGATTTTGTTGAGCAGCGGTGCGGGGGGTAGAGTTTTTACAAGAAAATGCCGGTAATTAATCTTGAATAGTGTGATACTAACTGGGGAAGCTTACAAAATTACCTATGAACAGTAAAGATGATATTGATCCATTCTTTGATTGGGTTGAGTGTAGAAGAACGGAAATAGATGATTTCCCAGATCATTTTAGACGATTACTTCTACTATCCTTATTAGATGCCTTAGCAAAATGTGCTTTTCCTCAGGATGAGAGGATAAAAACAGAGTGTGCCTTGCACAATTACGATACCTTATCGATCAGAATCCCGAAAAAAATTGCCGTGGATTACTGAGTTATTTTGAGAATGAAATAAGTAAATGGCCTTCTGCAAAAATAGTTCGGTCGCATGAAGCAGATCCACTTTCAGAGGTTCTAAATCAATTTAAGAATAATGAATGCAATCCATTAATTGAAAAGGCTCGATACGCTTCACTTATGTGGAAAATGCGTAATTCTGCGGTTCACGAATTCAGAAGACCGGGGATGGGGTTTCCTATGTCTGAGGACGATTCAACGCCTTATTATCATCAAATGTCGTACAATAATAAACAGAGTACGCGGGAATTGTTCATACCCGCCGAGGTTATATCTAGTCTAGTTAAAAAATCTGCGACTCGCTTAAGGACAGTTTGTGAGACATTAGGTAAAAATCCTTATGATAGTTTTGATTGGGGTTCAAGTTGGTTTTCTGATTAATGCTTTCCTATAAATCGCTTGAATGTATTGGCTGAGTAAATTTTCTGTGACCCGGTGCAGTTATATCCCAAGGTTTTAGTGTTTATATAACCGCCGGGTATATTAAAAGGACTTATTAAGATTGCATGACGTATATCAACCCTAGGGGTCGCTGGTGAAAATTACCAAAGACGATGTAAAACACGTGGCCGAGCTTGCGAGGATAAGGTTCAGCGACGAGGAGCTGCTCAAGTTCACCGAGCAGCTTGGGAACATCCTGGAGTATATCGAGAAGATCAGCGAGCTTGACACAAAAGACGTAGAGCCCACCTACCACGTGCTCGACATTTCCACCCCTCAAAGGGAAGACGCCGTGAAGCCGCTGCTTGGCTCCGAAGAGGCGCTGGAGAACGCCCCTTACCGCGAAGAGGATTACTTCGCCGTGCCGAAATTCATCGAGGATTAACGGGTAATACTCATATGGAACTACCCTACCTTACCATAAGCGAAGCTGCTAATCTGATCAAGAAAAAAGAGCTTTCACCCCTCGAGCTTACGAATGCAGTGTTGAACAGGGTAGAGGAGCAGGACGGCAAGCTAAATTCCTATATAACAGTGTTGAAAGACCGGGCAATTGCGCAGGCCGAGGAAGCGGAGAAGCGAGTCGCCTCGGGCAATTATCTCGGCCCGCTTCACGGCGTACCCATAGGACTAAAGGACATATTTGTCATGAAGGGCTCCCAAACCACATGCGGATCAAAAATACTCGAGGGGTTCGTCTCACCTTACAACGCTACAGTCGTAGAAAAACTGCTCGGCGCAGGGGCGGTGATAGTGGGGAAGAACAACATGGACGAGTTCGCAATGGGCTCTTCGAACGAAAATTCATATTTCGGCCCCGCTAAAAACCCCTGGGATACTGACCGGGTTCCCGGCGGCTCAAGCGGTGGTGCGGCGGCGGCCGTGGGAGCGTCGCTATGCCTGGGGTCTGTTGGCACGGACACGGGCGGCTCCATCAGGCAGCCCGCGTCGTTTTGCGGCGTTGTGGGGATGAAGCCCACCTACGGCAGGGTGAGCCGTTACGGGATGGTAGCGTTTGCCTCATCTCTCGACCAGGCTGGCCCGTTGACAAAAACGGTGGAAGACGCGGCGATAATACTCGGCGCCATTGCCGGGGTAGACCCCAACGACTCCACGTCCGTGAATGCGCCGGTGCCCGACTACACGGCTTCCTTAACAGACGACTTGAAAGGCGTTCGTGTCGGCGTGCCAAAAGAGTACTTCATAGAGGGAGTGGATGCCGAGGTTGACTCTGCGGTGCGCAAGGCGATAGAGCTTATCGAAGACCTCGGGGCGTCTGTGGAGGAGATATCGCTTCAGTATACGGAATACGCCGTCAGCGCTTATTACATCATTGCCCCATCGGAGGCAAGCTCGAACCTCGCCCGTTTCGACGGCGTTAGGTACGGCTTTAGAGAGGAAGGAGCAAAGACTATGCATGACGTCTATTTTCATTCCCGAGCGGCGGGGTTCGGTGATGAGGTGAAAAGGAGGATAATGATCGGCACGTATGCCCTGTCCTCAGGATATTACGAAGCATACTACCTAAAGGCACAGCGCGTGAGGACGCTTATAAAGCGAGATTTCGAGGAGGCATTTAAGAAAGTCGATGTAATAGTAACTCCCACCTCTCCTGAGACGGCATTTAAAATTGGAGAAAAGGCCTCGGATCCCCTTACCATGTACCTCTCCGATATACTGACTATCCCGTGCAACCTTGCCGGTCTTCCCGGTATATCCGTTCCGTGCGGGTTTTCTTCTGCCGGGCTTCCAATCGGGCTTCAGGTCTTGGGCAGGCCGTTTGATGAGGAAAGCATTCTGAGGGTGGCGCATGCCTATGAGTGCCGCACGAACTGGAATGAGAGGCATCCCGAGTTGTGATTTGATCGACAGATGATTATAATATTTAATGTACGGAAGGGCTTAGGAGATTGGCTAGAGGGGTAAATGAATGTGACAGAGAAGAAAAAGGTGTGCATGGTTTGCGGCAAGCCTTCCGAGGCCTCAATTTGTGACGGCTGTAAGGCCAATATCCAGGGCGAGGCGCTCGGTGGGAAGCAAAAGGTCGATAAGAAGGTAAAGATTGAACCGGATGCCCTAAGAAGGAAGAAGGATTAGGGGTTCTGTGTGGAAAGGGGAGGGGCGTGGAATGGCAACCCTACTATTAGCTCCAAACTTTAAGAGCCATCTCATAAACAGCGTTCCTGGATAAGCCCGACTGTTTTGAGACTGTAGTTGCCGAATCCCTCAAGGAAAGGCCCCTGATCTTTAAATCTTCAAGGCTCTTTTGTATCTCCTCAAGTGAGATATCCGCCCCGTTTTTATGAGTCCCTTCTACGACAATCGTAACCTCGCCCTTTAAGACTTCCCTTCTCTCAAGCTCATCAATGACCTCTGAAATCATGCCCCGTAGGGTTTCCTCGAACATCTTTGTAAGCTCCCTGCATACAGAGCACCTCCGGTCACCAAGGACCTCAAGCATCCCTTTGAGCGTTGCGACTGTCCTGTTTGGCGATTCATAAAATATGAGTGTTTGCGGGTAGTCGCTGATTGAGGAGAGGAATTGCGCTTTTTTTGCCTTCGTCCTCGGAGGAAAACCCAAAAAAGCGAATTCGGAGGTGGGCAACCCTGAGGTGACGAGGGCTGTAATCGCAGCGTTTGCCCCCGGAATCGGGTGTATCTCTATGCCCTGTTCGATGGAGGCCGAGATGAGCCTGTAGCCCGGGTCTGATACAGCAGGGGTGCCTGCGTCGGTTACTAGGGCGATGTTTTTGCCGGAATCGAGCAGTTTAAGGAGCACCGGCGTCTCCCTAGCTTCGTTGTGCTCGTGGTAGGTTTGGAGGGGGGTTTTGATGCTGTAGTGAGAAAGGAGCTTTTTAGTCCTCCTTGTGTCCTCACATGCAATTAAGTCCACTTCTTTCAGTATGCGGACGGCCCTCCAGGTGATGTCTTCGAGGTTTCCGATGGGTGTTGAGACTAAATATAACTTTCCGCTCATAAGGTTTGAAGGTCGTTGAAGGATGGGGCGTCCGTGCAGAGTCTACTTGGCGGAGGGCGAGGGACTCGAACCCCCAAGTCCCGAAGGACGCCGGATTTCAAATCCGGTGCATTCGCCAGTTCTGCCAGCCCTCCGTCAGGCGAGATTATACACTAAGGAGTGTGGACTTTGTAGAGAGCCGGATGCCGTTTGAGCTACACGTTACGGTGAGGGTAGCGTGATTATTAATGAGATTGTTGGATTGATTAGTACGGGGGAGAATTAACGTATGAAGTTTGTATAAACGGCTTTCATGAAGAAAGAACGCCGTTCAGCTCCTCTATAATTTCATCAAGCTGGTCGGGAAAGGCTTCATTGGCCGCGGGAGTACCCCCATGCTCACTGAACGGCTCCAGTTCCAGGTCTTTTATGCTTATGGACAGGCACTCTCCGATATGGTCTTTCATCATCGCAAGCCATTTGAGCTGCGCAGGGGTGAACTTCCTCCCTTCGACCTCCTGCTCGTAAATCCATTTGTTGAACCTCTTGGTCGTCGTGTCCTTGTAGGGCTCTAGAAGGTCTGTATCGCCCACGGCGTAGGCGACCAGGGATATGACGTTTGTAATGTGCGCCTCGGGCTCCGAGCCCCTTACCCTTGCGTTGTCAAGCTCCCTGTAGGCGTTCCAGAGGGTCAGGATTGAAAGTCCGTAAGGTGGTTTTTGGATGGCGTTTGCGAGTGTCGAAATTTGCTCCTTTGTGAGGCCGCGTTTGCCATACGGCTTTGCATTGACAATACACAGGGCCTCGATTTTGTCTTTGTGTTCCCTGAGAAAACTGTTGAATAGGTCGACTGTTTCTTTGGCGTTTTTATTTGACATTGCTCATTAGTATAACTGTGGTGTGTGTTGAAATGCCATGGATGGGTGTCATACTTCGTCTCTAACTGGAAGGCTGGAAATATTGTTGGGAAGAATTGAAGGTGTTTACTTTGAAAGTGAGATTGCAGACTGCCTACTATAGAACAGATGACCTGATAATAATCAACTTTTCCTGTGTCATGTCGTGCATCGTGTAGGGTATTCCGCCCACTCCGAGGCCCGATTCCTTCTGACCTCCGAAGGGCATCCAATCTACCCGGAATGCGGTGTGGTCGTTAATCAATACACTGGCGGCGTTGATCTTTTTCACCACTTCGAGGGCCACGTCGATGTTCTTTGTGAACACAGACGCTTGAAAAGACAGGGGAAGTTTGTTTGCTCTTTTTATTGCGTCGTCCCTATCCGTATAGGAGTAAACGGCGATAACGGGGCCGAAAATCTCAAGGCGGGAGAGTCTTACGTCATCGGGAGGGTCGAGTATCACCGTGGGCTCATAGCACGTCTCTCCTATCTTACTGCCTCCGCATATGAGCTTACCCCCCTTGCTCACCGCCTCTTCAACCCATTCGTGCACCCTGTTGACCTCTCTTTTTAGAATCAGCGGGCCTACTTGCGTCTCTTCTTTGAGCGGGTCACCTACCTTCAGGTCTTGAGCCAGTTTTGCAAGTTCGTTGGCGAATTTCAGTGCAAGCTCTTTATGTACAAATACTCTCTGCACCGATACGCAGACCTGACCTGCGTGATAAAAGCCGCCTTTGGAGAGCAGAGGGAGCACATAGTTTGGGTCGGCGTCAGGCTCTACTATTACGGGGGCCGCTCCGCCGTGCTCCAGGGCGCATCTTGTCCCGGGAGCTATCTTAGACCTTAAGTACCATCCGACTTTGCTTGAGCCGATAAAAGTAAGGAAGTCTACGCGGGGGTCTGTGGCAAGCTTCTCGGCCTCTTTCACGCTGCAGACTACCATCTGGCACCACTGCTCTGGAAGACCCGCCTCGTAGAGGATGTTGAGTAAATTGAGGCATGAAAGAGGGGTGGTGTCGGCAGGTTTTACAATTACCGGACACCCTACGGCTACGGCGGGAATTGCCTGATGCACGATGAGGTTAAACGGGTGGTTGAATGCGCTGATTGCTACTACCACACCTATGGGCTCACGAAAAGTGAACGCCATCCGGTTCAGGGATGCCTGGTTGAGGCTCATGGGTATTTCACTGCTGCCCATGTGAGAGAGTGTGTCTATTGCGACTCTAATGCCGTTTATTGCCCTGGTTACCTCTACCCTGGAGTCGATGAGGGGTTTGCCGCCTTCCTCTGCGGCGGTCTTCACGATGTCGTCATACCGCTCCTCTGTAAGTTTTATTGCCCTCTCCAAAATGGCGATCCTCTCTGGAATCGGAAGCGTTTTGGAAGGGTCGTCGGCAAGCGACCTTGCAACATCAAGCGCCCTGTTGATGACTTTAGAGTCGTCCAGGGGAAGCTCTTTTATGAGTCGATCGTCATAGGGGGACAATACCTTTAGGGTCTCTTTACTCATGGTTGAACCTTAAATATTTTACTGTTGACACAAAGGATTAATTCATAGAGTAATATAATTTGGATGAAATATCTTTACAAGTTGGAAATAGCAGATGTTTGATCAAACACAAACTCGTTGGGGGTATAATGATGTTTCCACTGCCCGTAGTGTGCTGAAGATGTGCGTGAGCCGTTTGTGCAGCCGTGAATGTAGTCGATCGGGCGGGTTGTTTTACTAATGAGGAAAAGAACACTCATCGATTTAGAGCTGCGGGATATTTTGAGCCAGGCGCTTATTGGCGCTATAGATAATAAGGATGAGTCGTCAATAATTTATCTCATACAATGCGCCTGCAAGTATATGAAGGACAGTGATAGTTATGAAGTAGATTTGTTCAATTTGTTAAATAGCGACGAGTGCGGGTTCCCTATTCATTTGAATCCGAAACATTTGGAATTGCAAATACAAAAACTCCCCTTTTTTGAACTTAGTAGCAACTGCGTATTGAGTATGTATGAGAGGTTTATCGGCCATTTTGATATGATAAGGGCGAAAGCGGAAAGTTACAGGGGTTTTCTTTCAAAACTGTTAATTG
>JADFKM010000040.1 GCA_022564935.1 Candidatus Dadabacteria bacterium | reverse complement strand
TTAAGGCGTTCTATTCACAATCGCCAAGTTAGTCAGAATTGAGGAATGCAACGTGAGATGTAAATTTTACTCCATAGTCCTCTGAAATTCGGGAAACAGCCTCTTTAGCTCAGGTTCCGAATCTGCCACAATTGATGCTCTTTCAAAAGATTCCTTAACCCAGTACCGATGTATCTCAGTCCACTCCCAGGGGTCTTCTTTGCTCCTGAGAAGAGAAATCTCGTAGTTAAGGTGTCTCTTGTATATACGGTGGCCTGTCTTTGAATTTCCAGGTACAGCTCTACCTTGTCGGGTTGAATGCGGTATCGGTATGTTTTTACATACATAGCGGAACTCTCCGGGTACAAATGTTGAAGAGTGAATTATAGTTCCTGCCGCCCTCGAAGTTAAGCCTTGTTTGCGAGGTCATTGGGCGCCCTGCTCAACGGAGTCGCCACATCTCCTTTCCGGAGCGTTGCCTTTACTTCCTCGGAGTTTAATACGCCGCGGGGAGTTACGAAGCCTGTAATTAGGGCTAGGGGCGTGGTATCGAAGTAGGTGTTTATCACTTCGGTTCCCTCGTCATGAGAGGTGAGCACTTCGCCTGCTGGATGGGGGACGATAGAATGGTAAGGAAGGAGGCCCGAAGGGAGGAATTTCTCTTCCCCGGAAAGTATATATAACGGAATTCCTAGATGACTGCATGCTATGGCAATGCCCAAAGTGCCGGCTTTGTTCACGACGCCCTCTCGGGAAACGCAATCCGCCCCAATAAGAACCGTGTCCGCCATGCCTTTACTCAGCAAACCAAAGACCGTCATGTCCACACCGTATGTGACGGGGATGTCGTTTGCCCTGATTGTCTCCAAAACCTTTTTCCCCTCATAGTTGGGTCTCGACTCGGTGCAAATCACCCTAAGCTCAAGCCCTGAGTCTTTTGCTTTGATTAGCGAGCTCAGCACTGTGGAGCTGTAGGAATAAGTGAGGATTCGCGCGGGAGCCTCTATGTTGTTCAATATATCCGTTGTATGAGCGGCTATTTTCTCGGCCCCGCGCTCCATATCGCTTATAAATGTGTTCGCGCGCTTTACTACGGCGTCCCTTACTGTTTCCCGCTCGTGATGTTTTTCTATTTCAAGGAGCACGGAATTCGCAAGATTTATGAGGGGAGCCATGGAGGGCTGTGAGCTGATGAGCGAGAGGGCTGTCTGCCGTATGGTCGAGATATAAGAATCTGCATCATCTGCCGGCAGCTTAGCAGCCGCTATGAGGACCCCAGACGCCCTGCGGGTAATCTCGGCAGCCCCCGAGAGGTTGTCTCTCTTTATATCCTCGATAGCATCTCGGATATGTTTTGCTCCGGCCATGATAGAATAGTAGGATATATATGAACTCGTGGCAAACGCCGCATCGGTAACGGCGCTTTATGCTTCGGTAGTAATGCCGCCGGGAGTGAACGGCATGAAACGTATAGAGATACTTACGATGGGTAGGGAGATATTGACCGGGAGGACCCTCGATAGTAATTCTCACTGGATAGCGGGGAGGGTTACCGAGATAGGCGGCGAGGTAAAGAGGATAGTCTGTGTTGACGACGACCTTGATGAAATCTCCGGGGCTGTATCCCTGGCGATGGGCAGGGGCACCAAAGTCCTTATTACCACGGGTGGGCTTGGCCCTACTACTGACGATATGACGGCCGAGGGGGTGGCGAAGGCTATGGGTGTAACGCTCGAAATCAACGAGGAGGCGCTAGAGTTTGTGCGGGAGAAGTACAGGGTGCTCTACGAGCGCGGCTTTGTAGACTCCCCGGAGATGACGGGTGCCAGGGAGAAGATGGCGGCACTTCCCACCGGAGCGCTATGGGTTCTTAACAACGTGGGGGCGGCCCCAGGGATTTGGGTGGAAAGCGGGGGGACGACGGTGTTTTCGGTGCCGGGGGTGCCGGTAGAGATGCAGGCCATGCTCACCGACCATGTACTGCCGTACCTGAGCGGTTTGATAGGAGAGGTCGTGTGGGTTGTGGACAGGGTCTCTACCGGCGTTGGGGATGAGTCCGTGCTGAAGCCTATTCTGGATGAAGTAATGGCAGCTATAAGCGGGGTGTACATGAAATCCATTCCCGTCGGTTTTGGAAGGGACGAGAGCATTGAGGTTGATATTTCATGTCGTGCAGAGAATGAGGCCGAGGGGAGAGAGATAGTAGACAGGGCGAAAAGGGCGATACTGGATAGGCTCGGATCTCTCGGATCAAATGAGTTATAATATCACTACTTCGATGTAAGAAAATCTACTTTCAGGGGGAGTTAAACTCTATGGCTGAGACACAAACGGAAAATGTGCTCATGCACCATCTTGGTTCATTCGGCGCCGGTGATATTGAAGGTTTATTATCTGATTATACTGATGATTCGACAATAATTACGCCTGACGGCGTCTTCCGGGGACTTAGTAAGATAAAGGGGTTGTTTGAGAAGTTTTTGTCTGAAATCATTCCAGTCGGCTCTGATTTTGTATTGTCTAAAAAAATCATCGAAGACGATATCGCCTACATTGTTTGGTCTGCAGAATCTGTGAACTATAAAATTCCATTGGGCACCGATACCTTCATCGTTCGAGACGGGAAGATCGTTACACAAACGGTGGGGATGCTGATGGAAGAAAAATAACTGAATGAATTTTGGTAAAGCCCTGGATAATCCAGCCTAATCTCTTTTTTAGAAATATCCAACTTGTATTTTAGATCGCGGCTTTGTAGGGCGCTTACGTTATTTGCATACCCTACGGTTGTATGATTCGCCTTGGTACGACCAAATCCCCCCTATTTGCTACCTAAAATTGAACTGGAGTGTAGTATAGGGCTGTGAGAAGGGAATGTAGGGGTAATTATAGTGGCTGTAATATGGACTGTAGTAGCTGAAATACAGGAAGGGAAAACCTAAGTAGTGCAAGCCCAGGTGGCGAAAGTGGTGCCTGAACGGGTACGAGTAGTTGTGGCCGTAGTAGTGATGGGGCTTATAATGCCCGAAGTGGCGTCCATGGTTGTTGTGTGCGGTGTAATGATGCGAGCTTTGTCTCGTGTGGCGGCGTGATTTGCGGTGGTGAGATTTTTGAGAGTGCCTTGAGGATTTTAAGTGTGATTTGTGGCTAACGGTAGATTTGTAGCTCTTAGCATTTGCAAAAGCGGTATATAAAAGGCTGAGCGTTAGGGCTAAGATAAACAAACCTAGTAGCTTTTTCATTTTGGCCTCCCGTGAATTTTATTTCACACTATATTTAAACACGTCTGATAGCGAAAAGGTTTCTATTATTTAGATCAATTTGGAAAATAAAAGATACTGTAGGCATTTGTAATGCCCCATTAGTATTGCTCCTAATGAGGGGGCAATAAGGGTGCTGGAGTGGTATTTGGCTGCGTATACGCGTAGTTGCAAGACTCGACGCCACGTGTGTGCCGAGACATAGCCGGGAGGGTTTGAGGAGTATTTAATATCCGAACCCGGGAATCATCCGGCCGGAAGCCTCTTTTTGTTTTTTCTCCTGGCGATGGCGTTGTCCTGGGCTTCCACCACCGCGATTGCAGCCATGCTCACGATATCTTTTACTTCACACGAGCGCTGGAGGACGTGAACCGGTTTTTTCATCCCCATTAAAATCGGCCCTATGGCTTCGGTCTCTCCCAGCCTGTGGACGAGCTTGTATGCGATATTACCCGATTGTAGATCGGGGAATATCAGGACGTTGGCGGACTTCTTAAGGGTACTGAACGGGAAATGGTCGCTTACAATTTCCGTCACAACGGCTGTGTCGGCCTGGAGCTCGCCGTCCACCATGAGATCCGGGGCCCTCTTTTTAATTATCTCTGTCGCCGCTCGGACTTTTGCGGAATAGGGGTGCGGATTACTGCCGAAGTTTGAAAACGACAGCATGGCGACCCTTGGCTCTATGCCGAACCTCCTTGCCATCTCGGCGGCGCCAAGCGCTATCTCGGCCAGCTCGTCCTCGTTCGGCTCGATGTTCACCGTGGTGTCGGCAAAGAAATATACATCGTTCTTATTGGCAATTATATACACTCCGGCTACGACGGAGACGTCTTCCCTGGTGCCGATTATCTCAAGGGCGGGCTTCATCGTATCGTGGTAGTTTTGTGTAAGACCTGCTATAACGGCGTCGGCGTCGTCTTTATGCACCATCATACAGCCGTACGTGGTGCGGTTTTTCATCAACTCCCTGGCTGAGGCTATGGTAACTCCCTGACGGTTCCTGATGTTGTACAGCTCATAGACGTATTCTTCGAAATTGGGGGCGGAAGAGGGTTGAATGATGTCTATCCCGTCCAGATTCAGGTCCAGGCTTCTAGCGGTGTCCCTGACTACTTCTTCTTTTCCAAGGAGTATGGGAGTTGCGATGTTCTCTTCTATGAGAAGCTGGCTTGCAAGGAGGATTTTTTCGTTTGCGCCTTCTGGAAATACCACGCGTTTGCTCTGCCTCTTAGCCTTGGTCACCATGACGCGGGTGATCTCTCTTGCCTTGCCCAGCTTCCTCTCGAGTGACTCTTTGTACTCTTCGATGTCTATCTCAATTCCGGCGACGCCCGTTTCCATGGCCGTCCGGGCGACGGCTGCGGATTCCCATATCAGGACGCGCTGGTCGAAGGGCTTGGGGATGATGTATTCGCTCCCGAATTTGAAGTAGGTCTGGCCGTACGCTTTGGCAACCGAGTCGTCTGCCCCGCGCTTTGCCAGGTCGGCAAGAGCCCTGGAGGCGGCTATCTTCATTTCCTCGTTTATAGCCCTGGCTCTAACGTCAAGGGCTCCTCGAAAAATGAAAGGGAACCCCAGGACGTTATTCACCTGGTTGGGGTAATCGGAGCGGCCTGTGGCCATTATTACATCCTTTCTCACGCTCATTGCGTCCTCATATGATATTTCGGGGTCGGGATTGGCCATTGCGAAGATTATCGGGTTCTCGGCCATGGATTTAACCATTTCCTTGGTCACCACATTACCTACGGAAAGGCCGATGAACACGTCTGCGCCTTTAATTGCTTCGGCAAGGGTTCTCTTGTTAGTGTCAACGGCAAACTGGGCCTTCTTATCGTTCATCCCATCTTCTCTGCCCTTGTAGATTAGTCCACGGCTGTCGCACATGAGTATGTTTTCTTTTTTAGCTCCGAGACTGATGTAGAACTCGGCGCAGGCGATAGCGGCGCCTCCCGCGCCGTTGAATACAATCCTCACGTCTGAGAGGTCCTTGTTCACCAGTTCACACGCATTTAGAAGACCGGCCCCCGATATGATGGCCGTGCCGTGCTGGTCGTCATGGAAAACGGGGATGTTGCACTGCTCCTGGAGCTGCTCCTCGATGTAGAAACACTCCGGGGCTTTTATGTCCTCAAGATTTATCCCGCCGAAGGTGGGCTCGAGTAGTTTAGCTGCCTTTATTATCTCGTCCGGGTCGTCTGTGTTGAGCTCGATGTCGAAGGCATCGATGTCTGCGAACCTCTTAAAAAGAACGCTCTTGCCTTCCATGACGGGCTTTCCGGCAAGCGGGCCGATATTGCCGAGTCCCAAAATAGCTGAGCCGTTGGTGATTATGGCTACCAGATTCCCCTTGTTGGTGTACTCGTAAACGAGCTCCGGGTTTTTTTCTATCTCCAGGCAGGGCACCGCTACGCCCGGGGTATACGCAAGGGACAGGTCTCTCTGCGTGATGCAGGGTTTGGTAGGTGTTACCTCTATTTTACCCTTGGGATTACGGCTGTGGTAAGTCAGCGCAGCCTGCTTGAAACTCATTCTACCCTCCGTAGTCGTGAGCATCTGACAAATCTATTATAATCTGTTGAATTTGTGTTGAAAAAACGAATAAACTTAGGAAGATTCAATTCAATCCCAGCCCTTTGTACCACACCCGCAGACCGAAGAACAGCAACTGCTCTCCGTGTTTATAGTTTCGGACAGGTCGGATTGAGCACTGCCTGTTTTCAGACCAAAGGTGGAGAAAAGCTTGTTTAGTTCGTCTGTCCCGCACTCCGGACAGCAAACATCTTCATCGGTGTCCAGCACTAGGGATTCGAATTTGTGGTCACATCTGTTGCAGCTAAACTCGAAAAGGGGCATATAAAAATCTATTAACCTCCGAATCGGGACGTTCTCAAAAGTATAAAATAACTGGGTAGGTAGTCAATAGATATGTTGGATAAAGATACCGGAAATACAGGAAAAATGTAGATATATGGTAGTAGCCGCCCACGAGTTCAATTATACACTAGAATTTCTGCCAAAAATCGATGCCCATCGCGTTAAAGAGTTTTAGCCCGTATACGTTGAGGTAGAACATGTAGTTTGTTACCATAAGCCCGCCTAACGCAACGAGCACTCCCCCTACCGTGAACTTATAAGCCGTGTAGTGTCTTTTAATCAAGCTGAACGCTTTGAGTGCGCGAGAGAGGGCAAGGCCGGTGACTATGAAAGGCAGGCCCAGCCCAAGGGAGTAGACGAAGAGCAGGGCGGCCCCTGTGGACGCTCCCTCGGCGGTGCTGGCATATAGAAGTATTGAGGCTAGTATCGGCCCCACGCACGGCATCCATCCGAAGCCGAAAGCGATGCCGAGAAGAAAGATGCCTATGGGACCAAGGTTGTTTGCGGGCAGGCTGAATCTCCTCTCCTTGTAAAAGGGGGCGAATTTGAGGATGTCCATAACAAACAGGCCGAAGACGATGATTATTACCCCCGCGATTTTCAGCAAAAGGATTTTGTTATGGACAATGAAGGACCCGATTAGCGAAGCGGAGGTGCCCAGCATCACAAATACGACCGAAAAGCCCAGCACAAACAGAACGGTCGGAAGGAGAATCTTTTTTATTTTTACCTCGGATGTGCCGTCGGTCAGCTCTTCGAAGGACATCTTTGACACCATTGAGATATAGCCGGGTATCAGAGGCAGCACGCATGGGGAAAGGAACGATACCACCCCTGCAAGAAAGGCTAAATACCAGCTTACCTCCGCTACAGAAGGGCCTGTCATCTGAGTAGAGCCTCTAGGTTTGACCTAAACTCCAACTCTCCTTCCTCTCCTATTATGCCGCCGAAGTTCCTGTTCACTATCCTGCCCGATTTATCGACGAAGAACGTTACCGGCAGAGCGGCGACGTTGAAGGAGTTGGCGATTTCTCCGTTAGGGTCGTAGAGGTTGTGGAACGTTACGCCCAGTTCATTGAGATAGTCCTGGGCCCCCTTCTTTTCGTCCATCACGTTTATTCCGATGAACTTAACGCCCTTGTCTTTGTACTGCTTCCATGACAGCTCCAGGAAGGGCATCTCGACCCGGCATGGAATGCACCATGAGGCCCAGAAATTGATCACCAGGGGGTAGCCCTTGAACTCAGATAGCTTTATCGTCTCCCCTTTGTCGTTAAGGGAAGGAAGGGTGATATCACTGGTGTAAATATTGTTGATATCAATGTTGGTTCTCTTGCAAGCAGTGGTGAAAAGCACCGCAACACATGCGATTAGTACTGTATACTGGATTTTTCTCATATTGTGTTCTCGAAGGGTAATGTATTTGTAATGCTGTTTTTAGTGAATGGCTGCCTGTCACTCCTATTTGGCAATTAGATGCCGATTTGTGGTCGTAGATATATTATAACAGTAAATTCTTAATTCAAGTTGCATAGAACCGGACTGTTTTGTTGAAGACACAAGCTTTTGAAGCAAAAGGCCGGTAGCGGGTTTCATGTCTTCAGAGTTCTTCTCAAGCGGTATTATCTTGCATTAAATAGGGTTCCATAACTAAATGCAGTATGTTCACAGAGGTTTTACTAATAGTAAGCGTCATGATATTTGGAAATATAATGCCTTAACTGAACGCAGGCACGCTTAGCCGAGCAGATCGGGGCGCAGCTTTAATAAATCTTCGTGGGTGTCTATGTCGGGCAGCGTCTCCAGCTCATGCCATGTGAGTCCCGATTTCCTCATTTTCTCGACCGTTTGCTCAAACACCCTGTTCGTGCTCCAGTCTAAGCCTGTGAGCAGCTCCGGCTGCGCTCTGCGCAGTCCCAGCAGGTAATACCCGCCGTCGTTTGCGGGGCCGATAACTGCGTCGTGGGCTGAAAGCGACTCGAATGCGCTGCCGAGAAGCCCGGTGGTGATACCCGGACAGTCCGTGCCTATGATTATGTTGTTTTTAAAGCCCAGCGCGAAGGTCTTCTCAAAGGCGTTTTTCATGCGCTCGCCCAGGTCGGCCCCTGTTTGCGGGAGGTATCTGTTGTGAGCATAGCTCAGCCACCTTTTGATATGGTGTTCCGCTTCAGGTGGGTCATAGAATATGAGTGAGGTGTACTTTCCCCGTCCTGTTGTATTTGTTACCACCTCTTCTGCCATTTTTTTATAAATCGCCGCCGCTTTCTCAGTGCCGATTTCGTCCGCAAGCCTCGTTTTAACCCTTCCCGGCACGGGATATTTGAGGAACACGATGAGTGCGTTCCCGGTCTTTGAGTCCATAGAGAGTATCCAAATATATTACTACTGCCCATATTCATTGACGGGTGTTTGGGCACATAAAATCATATCATGATAGAAATGGATAGTCTCGACCTAAATTGCTTAAGTGATGGCTTTGAGAATTGTGCAAATGCCTTTTGTTTTATGAAAGGGGGTGTTTTCCTGAGACTCTGAGGTGAGTTATAGGGGATTTAGCAGGGGTCTGATGCAATAGGTTGACAATAAACTTGCTTTTTGATATAAGTAAATGAGTCGAGGGTTAATCACAAAAACGGTTACAATTTTTTTGTAGGTTGGGTTATGGAAGAAGGGTGTTTGGGTCAACTCCCTTTTCTTCTTTATACAGTGAGTTTGTGAAATAATGAGGGGTAAAGTATAAGACCCTCTCTTTCCCTATATATGCACTTTACAAGCAAACACTATGCAAAGGAGGAAAGTCATGAGTCAGAGGAGAAATGATTTATTAAGAAGAAGTTTTAATATGTACTTAAGATTTCTTGCAGGGTCATTGTTAATCATCTTTATTTCCATAACTTCAATAGGAGGTTGTGGTGGAGGGGGCAGTGGTGGCTCAGGGGAAAATCTGTACTCGGTAGCGCGGCTGTGGAACGAAGCACTGCTCAATGCGATTCGGATTGACTACCCGGCCCCCACCGTGCACTCACGCAACCTGTTTCATACTTCGGTGGGAATGTGGGACGCCTGGGCTGCATATGACGGAACCGCAGTTGGATACCTCGTCGATGAATCGGCCGCATCTGAAGACATTGAGGCCGCCCGGGCAGAGGCGATAAGCTTTGCCGCTTACCGTATCCTATCGGCTCGCTACGTACTTTCCCCCGGGGCCGAGATGTCACTGGCCTCTTTCGACGCACTAATGAATGAGCTCGGCTACGACAAGTCGTTCACCAGCACCTCGGGAGACTCCCCTGCGGCGCTGGGCAATCGCATTGCACAAGCCGTATTGGCATACGGTCTCACCGACGGGGCAAACGAGGCCAACGGCTATGTTGATGACACGGGCTATATGCCCGTTAACGAGCCTATGATCGTCAGCATTCCCGGCACTGAAATGGTAGACCCGAACCGCTGGCAGCCCCTCGATATCACCGGGCGCCTTACACAGAACGGACTCGAGAGGGGCGACGTTCAGGTCTTCTTAGGCTCGCAATGGGGAGATGTAACGCCATTCGCCCTGGCCCCCCGTGACAATCCTGACGTAGACGTATACCTCGACCCGGGATTTCCCCCTCTGCTTGGCGGCATTGGAGATGCGGAGTTCAAAGAAGCTATTGTGCGCGTCATTCGATTCAGCAGCCAGGTCGACCCCACCGACGGCGTCCTTATCGACATCTCCCCGGGTGCCAGGGGCAACAACACCCTGGGAACCAATGACGGCTCCGGCTATCCCCTCAACCCGTTTACTGGTGAGCCATATGAGCCCAACATAGTCAAGCGCGGCGACTTCGGCCGAGTTATAGCAGAGTTTTGGGCGGACGGGCCGGCCTCCGAAACCCCTCCAGGCCACTGGAACACCCTGGCCAACTATGTATCGGATCACCCGCTCCTTGAGAAGAGGATAGGGGGCGTGGGACCCGTGGTTGACGATCAGGAATGGGACGTGAAGCTGTATCTGGCGATCAATGGGGCTGTTCACGACGCAGCCGTATCCGCCTGGGACGCAAAGCGTAAATACGACTATGTGCGCCCTATCTCCGCAATCCGCTACATGGGCGGCCTGGGCCAATCCTCAGACCCTATGGGACCGTCATACGATCCTGACGGGCTCCCTCTAGTGCCCGGGTTAATAGAGGTGATCACCGAGGAGACAACGGCTGTGGGGGAAAGACACAGGCTCCTGCTCGGCTTCGAGGGCTTTATCGCCATCTATGCATGGAAGGGCCAGCCCGACGATCCTGAAACCGAATTCAGCGGCTCAGGCTGGATCCTCGCCATTAACTGGCTGACCTATCAGCGCTCCAACTTCGTAACGCCGCCTTTTGCGGGTTATACCTCAGGCCACAGCACATTCAGCCGCGCCGCTGCAGAGGTGTTGGCCGCTTTAACCGGAGACGTATATTTCCCGGGAGGACTCGGTGTGTTTGTGGCTCCGAAGGATGATTTCCTGGAATTCGAGATCGGCCCCACGGAGGAAGTAGTGCTGCATTGGGCTACCTACTACGATGCCTCGGACGAGGCGGGGATCTCGCGGCTATGGGGCGGCATTCATGTGGACGCCGACGACTTCGAGGGTAGAATTAACGGATCAATTATCGGCAAGGACGCCTACGAACTGGCCATGAAATACTTCGATGGAACGATTCAGTAGGAAGCGGTGAATATAACATTATCCTCATAATTGTCTAGTTTGCCGATATCCAAGGCAGCCGATTGCGAAGCCCGTACATTAACTGTTAAAATATTAACGCCATGCTGAAAGCCGTGATATTCGATTTCGACGGCGTAATTGCAGATGCCGAGCCAATTCACCTGAAGTGCTTCAAGGAGGTGCTCGCGCGGGAGGGGATTGAGCTCAGCGAAAACGACTATTATTCCAAATACCTTGCCTATGACGACAGGACTTGTTTTGCCGAGGTGCTGAAAGCGCATGGGCAAAGGTATGATGAGCTAATTCTAAAGAGCCTGATTGAGCGGAAATCTTTACTCTACAATGACCATATGAAAGAGCACATCGTCATATATCCGGGGGTGACCGAGCTCATAAAGGAACTTCACGGCCGTTTTCCTTTGGCAATAGGCTCCGGCGCGCTCAGGGCCGAGATAGAGTACGTTCTCCAAAGCGCGGGACTGAATGACCGCTTCAGCCTTATTGTGAGCGCAGAGGACGTGGAGGCCTGCAAGCCCGATCCGGAGGTCTACGTTAAAGCGCTCACCGGACTGGAGGAGCAAAATACCGGTAGCTACAATGGTATAAGCCCCGGGGATTGTATTGTTATTGAGGACTCAATTCACGGGATTGAAGCTGCGAAGAGGGCGGGGATGAAATGCCTGGCGGTAACGAACACCTATTCCGAGCAGAAGCTGCGGAGAGCGGACATGATTGTGGGCAGCCTCGAAGACGTTGGCATCGAAATGCTTGAGGGGATATTTAGCACAACTTAACGTCAATTCGCGCTCACCCATACCTTGCCAACGCAGTTCAATTGGAACATAATTTGGGTGTGAATACAAAATACAGCGCAGTAATATTCGACCTTTTCGACACGATAGTAGATTTCCATTATTCAAAACTCCCGCTCGTGACGGTTAACGGAACCGGCGTTCATACTACCGGCAGGGCCGTTTACGAAGTTTTTTCCGCTCAATACAACGGTGTGGATTTCGAGCGTTTTTACGACGTTTTCAAGACGAGCTTCGAAGAGTTCGAGGAGCTTAAACGAAGCGACCAGAGGGAGTACCCCAACATGGAAAGGTTTGTTTTGCTCCTCAAGAACCTGGGCATTGACCCCGGCCGGGATAGCGCAGAGCTTGCGGGCAGGATGTCGTCCGCTCACATGAATACCCTCAGGCTGGGTATGGAAATGGGTTATCAAAGCAGGGGTGTGCTCGACGCTCTTCATGGGAAATACAGGCTGGGGCTAATTTCCAACTTCGACCATTCCCCCACTATAAGGAGCTTGATCGGCGACCTAAACCTTACCAAATATTTCGAGGCGGTGATTATCTCGGCGGAGACCGGCTGGAGGAAACCCAGGCGTGAGATTTTCAATAAATGCCTCGATCAAATGGACATAGAGGCCGCAGAAGCCGTTTTCGTGGGTGATAACTATGAGGCGGACATAGTGGGGGCTAAGTCTGCGGGCATGGACGCAATTTGGATCAGGAAAAAGGGAGCTACACAGGATGCCGACACCACTCTGCCTGACCATGTCATTACGTCCCTACCGGAAATATTGGAGGTTCTGTAGTATGAATGTAGCGGTGCTTAAGCACGTACCGCACGAGCATCTGGGTACTATCGAGCACTCCCTTCGTGAGAACGGAGTTGAGTATTTTTTTGTCAATTCATACGAGGGCGGAAGTGAGTGGGTCGAGCCGGACGACATCGACGGGGTGATTGTGATGGGGGGGCCTATGAGCGTATATGATACGGATACTTACACGTTCTTGAATACTCATGAGCGTTTAATCCGTATGGCGGTTAATAGGGGGCTTCCCGTGCTTGGCATTTGCTTGGGGGCGCAGCTAGTGGCTAAGTCTCTTGGAGCGAAAGTAATCAAAAACAACGTGAAGGAGATCGGGTGGTATTCCCTAACTGTTACGACCGAGGGAAGGGAAGACAGGCTTTTCGGTCACTTCTGTGATGTAGAAACGGTTTTTCAATGGCACGGCGACACGTTTGAAATACCCCCGGGCGGCACTCTCCTAGCAGAATCGGAGCTTTGCAAAAACCAGGCGTACAGGGTAGGGGACAACGTGTACGGACTGCAGTTTCATGTGGAGATTACCCGGGACATGATAGGCCGCTGGCTTGAAGTGCCCGAGAATGCGGTGGAGATTTCCACTCTGGACTACATAGACCCCGCCGAGATAAGGTCTTTGAACCATATGCATTTAGAGCGTATGAACGAGCTGAGCAGCGCCGTTTTCGGCGAGTTCTGCCGTATGGTTTTGGGCCAATGAGCAGTTTGTTCTTACTGCTGAAATCCTCGCAGTCAGATAAATATAAGGCGGGCTAAGATTCGGTGGGCGCGGGTCTCTACTACTTTCCGGCCCGCTCAATCACAAGCTCCAGTATCTTGTCGTGAATTCCGAGGGGTGCGGTAATGCGGTACGTTACGTGCGGATGCTTGGAGGCGGCTTCGGTAACCAATCTCGGTATATCAGTGGTGGAGTGTCTGCCGGGAGCCAGAAAATACGGGTGCACCGTTATATCGCTTGCCCCATCACTGACGCAAGCATCGAAGGCGTCGGCTATTGTTGGGCTGGCGAGCTCCATATGCGCGTGACGGACGATGTCGAAAGTGTGCTCCCGATCTTGAAGCAGCTCCACTATTTCGGCAAGCTGATTGTTTGCTGCCTCGAATACGCTGCCGTGGTCTACGACTATCAGGGCTTTTTTCATCCCCAGGGTCTCCGTGGATAGTTGTTGTGATGCGGTCTTTGGGTTGTTAAAGTGTTGTTCAATTTGTGGGACGGGCGTTTAACTGTATGGTTTCAAGGAGTATATCCGCCGTTCTGTAGAACTCCTCGAGCACCAGGTGTTCGTTCACGGTGTGTATGTCCTTCATGCCCGTGCCCAGGTTCACACACTCTATACCCTTCAGGTTGAAGTAGTTTGCGTCGCAGCCGCCGCCGATCTTGCGCGGTGTGATGGCATGGCCGAGGCTCTTTACCGCCTGATTGACGAGTCTGGCGGGGGTGGAGTCGTTTGATACGTCCATTTTTTCATACATGCGCTCTATTACCTCTTCGACCCTGGAGGTCTCCTTTTCTCCGTCCAGAACGATTTCGTAGTGCGCTGCGGCCTCATCAAAGCACCTGCGCATGTGGTCTACCTGCGTCCTCAGCTTTTCCTCGCTGTGACTTCTAACCTCTCCCACTATGTGCACACAGTTCGGAACCACGTTTACTGTTGCCCCGCCTGTGATAATGCCCAGGTTGGCTGTGGTTTCCTCGTCAATCCTGCCCAGGCTCATTTTGGATATGGCGTCCCCGGCCACCTTGATGGCGTTTATTCCCCTTTCGGGACATAATCCGGCATGCGCTTCCAGGCCGTAAACCCGGAACTCGAGTATTTCCGATGACGGGCACTGGAGCACCAGGTACGAGGGGGAGCTGGAGTCGAGCACAATTCCGTAAGGGGATTTGAAACCGGAGGTGTTCATGTGCTTTGCTCCTAAAAGTCCCACTTCTTCGCATATGGTAAAGGCGATTTCAATGTCTCCGTGAGGCAGGTCGTTTTCCTTTAGCGTCCTGAGCACCTCCACGATGACGGCAAGGCCGCTCTTGTCGTCGCTTCCCAAAATGGTGGTGCCGTCGCTCCTGATGACCCTGCCCTCGATATGGGGCTTGACGCCTTCGCCCGGGCCTACGGTGTCCATATGGGCGGAAAGGAAAAACGGGTTTACCTCCGGTTTATTTCCCTTTAGCTTAATGATTAGATTGCCGACGTTGCCGTCGACCTTATCGTTCGAGTTATCGAAAACGCATTCCGCTCCCAGCTCTTCCATGTCGGCTTTAAGCTTTAGGGCGACATCCATTTCCATTCGGGACAGGCTGTCTATACGCATCAAGTCCAGGGCGTACTGTGTCATTCTGTCTGTTAAAATCATGGGTTAATGCCTCAATCACTCCGGGGCTATTTCCGGGAGCTGCTTTTATATTATAACGCAACGAATCCGCTGACTTCAACTTTCACTTTATATGCTCGGGGCCGGGAAAGCCGTCCTTTATGACTTTATCAACACGACCGGGGTGTTGTTTTAAGCTCCTTGAGTTTTATGATGGAGCGTGGCGGCAGGCAAACGGGTATTCAAAACGGGTCAGGATATTGAGGTGGGGGGTTGAAAAATTCGGGAGTTTTAAGTCAGGTTATCATGAATGGAGGAAATGGCTCTATAATTAAAGCGGTGGGGGTTAATAGATTGGGAAATAGAGGTTAGTATGCATGCAGTCGAGTTAATAAATACCGTAAAGTGGCTGGAAGACCTATATACGGATGAAACCAGGAAGTATCTGTTCGAGGGCGGGTTAGTCGACCTCTTAACCGATTCCACCGTTTCCGAAAGACCCGTCTTGTTGATCACGGCAAAGGAGAGTACTCTGAGAGTAAAGGAAATAACATTAATGGACTCGAAGAGTTTTGGGGTTTTCTGAAGAGGAATCTCGCCTCCAAAGGGGGCATTAGAACAGAGAAATTACCCCTATATTTATCCGAATTTGTGTGGAGGTATAATAATTGAAATTTAGGGGTAGATGAACTAAGTAATAAGTTGCTGAAAATGTTACACAATTCCAGCATTAAGTTCATCAATTAGGTGGCAAATTTTGGGACTTTACCCTACTTTTTAAACGGGTATAGAGCAAAGAAGCCCGGTCAGTGCCGCTCTTCTAGCCTCCAACGCGCAGTCAGTGTGTATCAGCACCTATTATACATCGGATTGACTCTAATTTCATGTATATGAGATAATTGAACGGAAGAGAAAGCCGTTCTATGAAAACAGTAGTTACCATAACGATGAACCCCGCCATCGACAAGAGTACCGGCGTGGAGGTCGTCGCGCCTGAGATAAAACTGCGCTGCGGCGCTCCGAGGTTCGAGCTGGGCGGAGGGGGGATAAACGTTTCCCGTGCACTGCGCGAGCTAGGGGGGAGCTCAACGGCCCTGTACACCTCGGGGGGGTACAGCGGGAAGCTCCTTGAAAGCATCTTAAACAGCGAGGGCATAGACCACCGCCCGGTTCGCGTGGATGAGATGACCCGCATTAACCTCATTGTGCGTGAGACCTCAACAGGGAAGCAGTACCGCTTCGGGATGCCGGGTCAGCCCCTTACCGAAGAGGAGTGGAGGAAATGCCTCGAAATGCTCTGCACGGTCGAGCCGCGTCCTGAGTTCATTGTGGCGAGCGGCAGCCTGCCTCCCGGCGTACCCGAGGATTTTTATGCCATGGTCGCCGATGCCGGGGGTGAGATCGGGGCGAAAACAATTGTGGACACCTCAGGAGAGCCGCTTCGCAGGGTTGCCCGAAAGGGTGTGTTTATGATAAAGACGAATTTGAGAGAGTTCGGTCTGCTCACCGGGTTGGAGATAAAAAACAATGAGGAGCTTATGAGCGCCGCAACGGATGTAGTGGAGAAGGGGTCTGCTGAAGTGCTTGTGGTTTCTCTGGGCGCGGAAGGGGCATTTGGCGCGTGGAAGGGAGGCAATATATACATCGCCTCCCCGGAAGTGCCCGTAAGGAGCGCAGTGGGCGCAGGGGACAGCATGGTGGCCGGGATTGTTCTCAAGCTTGCGATGGACAAGTCGGTTGAGGAGGCGCTCCTTATGGGGGTGGCTGCGGGAGCGGCGGCCGCTATGACCGCCGGGAGCGAACTCTGTAGAGAAGAGGACGCCATGAAGCTGTACCGCCAGATGTTGGAGGGGTGAAGGGGGTGCTTAGGGGATGTTGGGGGGATTAATGCTTAGTTATCAAAGAAATACAGTCCCTGCTGATGCAGCGCTGTTTTCTGCGCTGAGCCAGATGCTAATCCATAAACTCGATCGCATCTTCGAACTCCTCGGCCATGGTGGGGTGTCCGTGGCGGTTGGCGCTCTCGATGCCTTTTTTGTAGGCCTCGATCGCCTCGTCCTTCCTGCCGAGCTTCATGTACCCCTCGGCAAGCATCCTGTACACCGCACCTTCGTCGTCTTTTAACTTGAGATACTCGTTTATTTGCTCAATGGCCTCAGGGTACATCTCAAGCTTCATGTACTCGTTGGCGAGGCCGTACCTTCCAAGCTCGCTGGCCGGGTTCTTTTCAACGAGGGCTTTTAAGGATTCAAGTATTGACGTGCTCATTGTTGTCAGTCCTACTGCGAGATGACACGGACTTGTTATTATCTAACCTAATCGGACGTGACATTTCAATTTGCTTGGCCTTAAGATTAACGACATACTGCTTTTAAATGGATACGCTGCCTAAAGAGGCATTCATACTGATAGGTGCCAAAAGAGATATTTAACTTGCGCCCTCGTAGGTGACAATGAAAATATTTCCTCCCCGGTCGTCCGAGATGTACATCTCGCCCCTTTTGCCGATGTGCACGTCCACGGGTCTTGACCTCGCCCCGTGTCCCCGGAGCCATCCGCTCACGAAGTCCTTTATCGAAACGGGTTTGTTATTGTCGATTCTTATGCGCACGACTTTATACCCGGTTGGCTCCGTCCTGTTCCAGGAGCCGTGGAAAGCAACGAAAAGGTCACCTCTGTACCGTTCGGGGAACATCTTCCCGGTATAGAACGCGATGCCTAAGGGAGCTGAATGGGCCTGCATCTTAAATACCGGCGGCTCGGTGGTATTGCAGAAAGCGGGCTTCCCGAGATCGGGGTCGGGAATTCTGCTCCCGTAACAGAAAGGCCAGCCGTAGTGACTTCCCTTAATAACGATGTTTATCTCCTCAGGGGGCAGGTCGTCCCCGAGCCAGTCCCGTCCGTTATCCGAAGCCCAGAGAGCCCCCGTCTCAGGATGCCAGGAAATGCCTACCGAGTTCCTGAGTCCCTCCGCATAAAGCTCGCCCTCCGTGCCGTCGGGGCTGTAGCGCATTATGGACGCCCGCCTCCTGTCTTTTTCTATGCACACGTTGCACGAGGAGCCGATGGATACGTACATCCTGCCGTCGGGGCCGAACCCCACAGTCCTTGTGAAATGGCCTCCGGTGGGGAGGTTGGGCACAATTATTTCTTTCGTGCCGGGCGTGTTATTCGTACCGCTGTACCTTACCCTTATGACCTGATGCGTCTCGCCCACATAGAGGTATCCGTCGTGAAAAGCGATGCCGTGGGGACTGTCGAGACCCTTAAGGTAGGTGATAGTTTTCTCAGCCCTGCCGTCGCTGTCTTTGTCGAGAAGCGCAACGACTTTGCCGCTCCCAATGAGAGTAACGAAAAGAACTCCGTCGGGACTCGTGGCCATGAATCTGGGTTTGTCGAGTCCGCTTGCGAAAACTTCGATCTTGAAGCCGGGAGGTAAGGTCAAGCCCCTTTTGGACGGGGCGGAAAGGGAGAAGGAGGCGGGAAAAAGGGAGAGGTAGGATAGAGTGATTACAAGAAAAAGAGCCTTCATAACCGGGATTTATTATACCAGTAGTGAGGTGGTATAGGCTGTGTATGTATAGACGAATAAGCGCGTGGGTACTGAGCGCCTCCCGGTTGAATCGGTAACTTCGTTAAGTGAGCAGGTTGAGAGGGTTTTCCAGGTTTTTCTTTATCTCCATCAGGAATTCCGCTGCCCTGGCGCCGTCAAGGATTCTGTGGTCTGCGGATATGATGATCTTCATCATCTGCCGTACGACTACCCGGTCGTCTTCTTCCACAACGGGGGTTTTGGTTATTGCGCCCACGCCTAGGATAGCGCTTGTCGCGGGGAAAATAATCGGGGCGATCTCTTCGATGCCTAAATTACCTATGTTGGAGATGTAGAACGTACCCCCCTCGTAGTCCTCGGGCATCAGCTTCTTGATGCGGGCTTTTTCAATCAGCCCCACGGACGTGTTTGAGAGTTCTGTCAGAGTCATCGATTCGCAGTTCTTGATGACGGGGGCGAGCAGTATATCTCCCGTGTCGACCGCTACTGCGATATTGATATGCTCGCTGAATTTAATGCTGTCCGATTCGTAATGGGCGTTAGCAAGGGGATAAGTCTTCAGAGAGATGGCGGATGACTTTATAATGAAGTCGGTAATGGTAATACGGGTCGAGTGTGTATCGTTGTATTCCCGCCTGAGGGCGAGGGCGTCGTCCATCCGAACGCGAACACCGAGGTAGTAATGGGGAGTGGTGGTTTTGCTCTCGACCATTTTCCTCACGATGTACTTTCGTTTCTGGTCGAGGGGCTGAACCAGTCCCGGCACCTCGACGGCGGTTTTAGGTCTGCCCTCGACGATATGCCTCTCGACGTCGGCTTTGATGATTCTCCCGCCCGGCCCCGAGCCTTTGATCTCCAGGAGCGATATGCCGTGCTCATCGGCAAGTCTTTTGGCCACGGGTGTCGACTTGTGCGTTTCGCCGAACCTCTCCACAACTTCTAGATGCGGTCTTTGCTGCGGCACTTTAGCCTTGAAGTTCCTCTCTTCGTCCTCCAGCATAACGCTTCTT
>JADFKM010000083.1 GCA_022564935.1 Candidatus Dadabacteria bacterium | reverse complement strand
ACTAACTTACCCACTCACGCCCCCCGCTTCCACCGCAGCCGGGGCTGGCGGGCGGCTCTTACTTCGTCGAGGCGACCCACTTTTGTCAAGTGAGGCGCTCCCTTAAGCAGCTCGGGGCTTTCTTCGGCCTCACGCGCAATCTCTATCATAGCCTCTATAAAACCATCCATCTCGTCGCGGCTCTCGCTCTCAGTGGGCTCTATCATGAGCGCCGCCTGCACGATTAGGGGGAAGTATATGGTCGGGGGGTGGAAGCCGTAGTCGATGAGCCTCTTTGCGATGTCCAGGGTGGTTACGCCCAGGCCACGCTGTTTTTTATCCGTGAACACGCACTCGTGCATGCAGAGTCTGTCATAAGGCAGGTGGTAGTGGGGCTTTAGCCTCTCGCGGATGTAGTTGGCGTTGAGCACGGCAGTTTGGGAGCACTTGAGAAGCCCCTGCGCCCCGAGCGACAGTATATAGGCGTAGGCTCTCACCAAGACGCCGAAATTGCCGTTGAACGCCATCACCCTCCCAATGCTTTCGGGCCGGTCGTAGTCGAACCTGAAACCGCCCTGGGTTTTTACAATCCTCGGCACGGGCAAAAACGGCTCGAGCTCCTTCGTAACCCCTATGGGGCCCGAGCCCGGCCCGCCTCCCCCGTGCGGGGTTGAGAACGTCTTGTGGAGGTTGATGTGCATGACGTCAACCCCCGTGTCGCCGAGCTTCACCACTCCCATGAGGGCGTTCAGGTTGGCGCCGTCGCAGTAAATCAGCCCCCCCCTGTCGTGAACTATATGGGAAATCTCCCCGATGTGTCCCTCGAATAGGCCGAGGGTGTTGGGGTTTGTTATCATGAGTGCCGCCACCTGTTCGTCCATGGCCTTACCCACCACTTCGGGGGTGAGCACCCCGTCCTGTTTGGTCGGGACCTGCACAACGCCATATCCGGTGATCGCAGAGCTCGCGGGGTTCGTACCGTGGGCCGAGTCGGGGACGATCACCTTCGTTTTCTTATTGCCGCGGCTCCTGTGATACGCGCTTATTACGAGAAGCCCGGTAAGCTCCCCGTGAGCGCCCGCTGCGGGCTGGAGAGACACTGCGTCCATGCCGCTTATCTCCCCGAGCATTCCCTGGAGCTCGTACATCAATTCAAGCGCCCCCTGGCAGAGCCCCTCGTCCTGCATGGGGTGTATGCGGGTAAACCCGGGGTATGAGGCGACCTCCTCGTTTAACTTGGGGTTGTATTTCATCGTGCAGGAGCCGAGCGGGTACAGCCCCGTATCCACGCCGTAGTTCCACTGTGAGAGACGGGTGAAATGTCTCACCACCTCGAACTCGCTCACCTCCGGGAGCTCGACAGGCTCGTCCCTGAGCATGCCCGACGGGATGCAGCGCGAAGGGTCTACCTTCTCAACGTCACACTTCTTTAAAGTAATCCCCTTTTTCCCCGGCGCGCTCCTCTCGAATATCGGCGGCTCGTCCCTTACGATGTGGCGAGACGCGCTCAATTGAGCGCCCCTTTCAGGGCTTCGATGAAGCCGTCAATTTCCTCTTTAGTCCTCCTCTCGGTAACCGCAAACAGAATGTGGCCTTTCAACTCCGGGTAGTACCCCTCGAGCGGCGCCCCTCCAAGGTACCCGGCCTCAATGAGCTTTTTCAAAACTACCCCTGAGTTACTGCACCTGTACACGAACTCGTTGAAGGTCGGGCAGTCGAAGGGCACCTCGACCACCTCTCTCAGTCTGGACTTTGCGTACTCAGTCTTGCTCAGGTTCTGGAGCGAAATCTCCCTAAAACCTTCCTTCCCTATGAGGGAGAGGAAGACCACCGTACCCAGGGCGCAAAGGGACTGGCTCGTGCAGATGTTCGATGTGGCGCGCTCCCTCCTGATGTGCTGCTCTCGTGTGGCTATCGTGACCACAAACCCCCTATTGCCCTTCCCGTCCACCGTCTCGCCCACTATCCGTCCGGGCATCTGGCGGAGGTATTCCTTGCGGGAAGCGAAGTAGCCCGCATATGGGCCGCCGTAATTGAGAGCAAGACCGAACGGCTGGAACTCACCCACAGCGATGTCCGCTCCCACTTGCCCCGGGGATTTTAAGATCCCGTAGCAGAATGGCTCTGACGTGACGACGATAAAAAGGGCCTTCTGCCCGGAGACGACCCGGCTCACCAGGTCCAAATCCTCTATAGCGCCGAAGAAGTTCGGGTTCTGTACAACGACCGCCGCCACACCCTCGTCCACAGATTCGGCGAGAAAGTCCATATCGGTGAGACCTCTCCCGGTAAGTGGGATCTCGACTATTTCGTTTTGCAGCAGGCAGGTCTTTAAAACCCTCCTGTACTCGGGATGTAACAGGGAGGAGACCAGGATCTTTTTCTGCCCGGTAATCCTGGAGGCCATGAGTGCGGCCTCGGCTGTGGCAGTAGAGCCGTCGTACATCGAGGCGTTGGCAACCTCAAGACCCGTGATTTCGCAGACCATGGTCTGGAACTCGAACATGCCCTGGAGTGTCCCCTGCGCTAGCTCGGGCTGATACGGGGTGTAGGAGGTGTAGAATTCCGAGCGTCCCAGGAGGTGCTTCATCACCGCAGGCGTGATGTGCTCGTAAGCCCCGGCGCCGAGAAACGACACGTGGGTGTGAGTGCCGGAGTTCTTCCCGGAAAGCTCCGCCATCCTGGCGGTTACCTCCTCTTCGCTCTGAAGCCACGGCAGCTCGAGGGGCTTGCCTAACTTGAAGCTTTCGGGCACCTGCGAGAACAGCTCGTCCACGCTCGAGACGCCGATGACTTCAAGCATCTCCTTAATATCTCCATTAGAAAGGGACGTATAGTCCATCAGCCTTCCATTTCGCTCTCCAGGTATTCGGAGTATTCTTCAGCGCTCATCAATTCCTCAAGCTCCTCGACCTCGGAGGGCGCAATCTTGAACATCCAGCCTTCCCCGTAAGGGTCGGAGTTAATGATCTCCGGGGATTCCAAGAGGACTTTATTCACCTCAACTACCTCGCCGCCGAGCGGTGAGAACAGGTCGGACACCGCCTTGGTCGACTCAACTGCCCCCAAAACGTCGCCCTTGGAGACCTTTTCGTCTACGCCGGGAAGCTCAATATACACAATCTCCCCTAGCGCGTCCTGGGCGTAATCGGTAATGCCGATGACAATAACGTCGCCCTTAACCCTCGCCCACTCGTGGTCGTTCGTGAACCTGCATTCATCGGGAATATCAACCATATCCAACCTCCTGTGTTAAGACTCTTTCGTCATGAAAGGAACCGAAACAACTTCTGCCTTCCGCCTGCTATCGTGTATCTCTATTTCGATCCCTCTGTCCTCTAGACCTATTTCCGTAGCGATGTGTCCCAGGCCTATGGGCTTATCGAGACTCGGCGACATGGTCCCGCTCGTCACGGTACCCGCGAGGACGTCGTCCTTGAGTATTTTGTAGCCCTGCCTTGGGATGCCCCGCTCGACCATGACGAACCCTTCGAGGCTCCTCTTAAGGCCCCCTTCGAGTGTCCTCCTCAACGCCTCCCTACCCAGGAAATCCCCCTTGTCCATCTTAACAAACCTGCCGAGGCGCGCCTCAAACGGGGTAGTGTCTTCGTCTATCTCCTGACCGTAAAGGGGGTAGGCCATCTCTATCCTCAGGGTATCGCGCGCCCCTAGGCCGCAGGGTAGAACCCCGGAACTCTCACCCTTCTCCATTATCTCTTCCCACAGCCCACTGGCGGCGTCCCACTGGAGGAATATCTCGAAACCGTCCTCCCCTGTGTAGCCGGTCCTGGAGACAATGAGATCGACCCCTCTCCACTTCAACACACGAAGGTAAAACCTCTTTATCTCGGATAGGTCCGCGCCCAAAACCTCAGACAATATGCGTGTGGCCTCGGGGCCCTGTAGGGCGAGCAGTGAGTACTCCAGGCTCCTGTTTAGCACCTCTACGTCATAGCCGGCTTTATGGCTAGTTATCCACTCGAAGTCCTTAGCCGTGTTAGCGCAGTTAACGCATATGAAGTAGCGCCCCTCGGAAAGCTTGCTCACTATGATGTCGTCCACCACACCTCCCTGTTCGTTGCAGAAAAAGCCGTACTGGGCCTGGAATGTTTTGAGCTTTGCCACGTCGTTTGTAGTGATAAACTGGCAAAAAGCCGCAGCGTCCCCGCCCTTTATCTCTATCTCGCCCATGTGGCTAATATCGAATAGTCCGGCCTTGCCCCTAACGGCCAGGTGCTCCTGCTTTATGCCCGAATAGCGCACGGGCATGTGCCAGCCCGCAAACTCTATCATCCTGGCTCCGAGTGCGGCATGGGCGTCACATAACGCCGTTTTTTGCATATTCACTTATGAATTAACAGCAGATTGGGTGAATGTCAATAACCTGGGAATTATAGTTTTGCACCACGGCAAAATCATCGAGCAAATACGGTAGAGACTACTCCGTAGGAGGGCAAATATAGGAGGGCGAATAGACTGCGCCCAACCCTTTTTTTTTTGGCCATATTGTGATAGGATAACTCCCGGTTTTCTCATACGTTTGAATCACGGATGAACCGCTCACGTACTCGCGTACATTACACCCCTCTTCTTCCCAAGACAAACCGGTACGACTCAAGTTCGAATATTCCCCGCCGACCAGTTCATGAAATTAAATGCCGGGAATTGCCCTCCGCTCTAGCCCTGCTGCGCCCAGTACATCTTGGAGCCGAACTCGTCTGAAAGCTCGTTGTCGAGCTTATCGGCCTGGTAGGAGACCTGCATCACGGTGCCCTCAACGATGCGCGAGCACTCGTGTACGGTCTTCTCCGAAACCTTACCAAGGCTAGGGGAGCGCGGGAAATCCACCACTGCCAGTCCTTCCATAGAAAACACACTCGGCCTGTGTATACTTAGATGTATGGAGCGACTACGCGGTCTGCCTGAACTCATAAAAATGGCAACCGCCCTTACGTTCGTACTGCTCGTCTTTTTTCCCGCAACGGCAAGAACCATCGATGACTACGCTCTAGAGCAGATGCACCAACACCCCGAGCTCTACATAAAGATCACCGACTGGTCTTTTTACACCGCTTCCAGGGTAGCCATAATACATCACGTCACCATCGAAAACACCTCATCCATTGCCTACAAGAACATCAAGGTGAAAGTGAACTACTACTCGGCTTACGGCCCTAAATACGGAACGCACGTGAGCAGCACAACGGGAGTGCTTCCCATAACCGTGCCTCCCCACAGCAAAAAAACTTACCTCAAGGGCGGCGCCGTCCTCGGAGCGGGCGCTATGGACATGAGAGCGGACAACATAAGGGTTCTGGACGCAATCCCACTGGGCGAAGACGGCTCCCCCGCCCGGTCCGGCAAATATGACCTGCCCGAATTAACTCTGTAGAGTTTCAAGGAAGCGAAGGTGAGGGCCGGGCTCGAACACATGAAGGAGACACGAGTATATCCCTGTACTCATGTCCGTAAATAAAGGAGGAAGACTATGAAGAAATTTGCCTTTATCTTACTAACGCTTGCGGCCGTGACCGTCTTTGTCCTCCAACCCTACTACACCCCC
>JADFKM010000039.1 GCA_022564935.1 Candidatus Dadabacteria bacterium | reverse complement strand
GCCGCATAGGGGTGCTCATGTGCTGGGATCAGTGGTTCCCGGAAGCCGCCCGCCTCACCGCGCTCCTCGGAGCGAGCGTCATCTTCTACCCCACAGCCATAGGCTGGTGCCCGGCAGAGAAGGAAAGCGAGGGTTCGACCCAGCTTGATTCCTGGAAAACAGTTCAGAGGGGACACGCCATCTCGAACTCGGTGTACGTGGCATGTGTGAACAGGGTGGGGCGCGAGACACCTGCCGACAACGGAGACGGGATACAGTTCTGGGGACACTCCTTCGTGTGCGACCCGCAGGGCGTAGTCATTGACGAAGCCCCTGAGGACGGGGAGAAGATTTTATACGCCGAGATAGACCCGGCCCGCATCGAAGACGTAAGGCGCAATTGGCCGTTCTTAAGAGACCGCAGGACGGACGCCTACGGCGGTATCGAGCGCCGGATTCTGGACGATAAGCCATGACCGCTGTTAGCCGTGAGACCTCCAAGACTCCGCTTGAGCTCGGTTACTCCATGCCCGCCGAATGGGAACACCATAACAGCACTTGGCTCGCCTGGCCGCATAGCACAAGCGATTGGCCGGGGAAGCTCAGGGCGGTGGAGTGGGTCTTCGCAGAGGTGGTGAAGCATATTGCGGCGGGTGAGACCGTGCGCATAATGGTCAATTTCCCTACACACAAGAGTCGTGCGCGCGGTGTCCTGCGGCGCGCGGGGGTCGAGCTTTCAAGAGTGGAGTTTTTCAGCTTTCCCACCAATAGGAGCTGGGTCAGAGACTACGGCCCCGTGTTCGTCCGACGTGGGGAGGGAAGCCCGGAGGTTGCCGTCTCACGCTTCCGATTCAACGGCTGGGCTAGGTACCCGGACTGGAAGCTCGACGACGCGGTGCCCGAGCTTGTGGCCGAAGCACTCGGTCTAGCCGTTTTCAACGCCTCGTCGGGTGAAAGGGGGTTCGTGCTTGAAGGAGGGGCCATTGACGTGAACGGCCGCGGAACGGTAATTTGCACCGAGCAGTGCCTCCTTAACACCACGACTCAGGCGCGGAACCCCGGCCTAGGACAGACTGACGTAGAGGAGGCGCTTAGGAACTCCCTGGGGGTGAGCGGCGTCTTCTGGCTTGCGGGGGGAATTGCGGGGGACGACACCAACGGCCACATCGACGGTGTGTGCAGGTTCGTTAATCCCCGCACTGTCGTAGCTGCTGTTGAGGCGAGCCCCGCCGACGCCAACTACGCTTCTCTCCGGGAGAACCTGGAGCGGCTCGAAGACTTGAGGTTAGAGGACGGCTCTAAGGCGGAGGTGGTGACCCTACCCATGCCCGCGCCCCTTTATTTCGAGGGGGTAAGGCTTCCGGCAAGCTACCTTAACTTCTACATATGCAACAACGCAGTGCTCGTTCCCACATTTAACGACCCCGCGGACAGAGCGGCGCTCGCTGTGTTGGGGGAGCTGTTTCCCGGACACTCAGTGGTCGGGGTACATTGCGTCGACCTTGTCTGGGGACTGGGCTGCGTGCACTGCATAACGCGGGAGCAGCCCGCGGTGGAGCGTACGGTATGAGCACTGGGGTGTAGTAGACAGCCGTTTCGGTTAGGGTGCGTCGATATGTACGCTTCAATGAAAACCATTTAAGACGCTAAGCGTCTTAATGCACCTCGATAATCTCGTCTGGAACGTTACCATGTGCTTCTCTGTGACAAGCCTCTGCTGCTTCTTTACTCGGGGCTTCACAAAGACAGAATATGGTGCCGGATTCTTTGTTGTACCAATATTTTTGGTGCTTTACCCCGTGCTTTGCTTGTACCTCAAGATTCATTTTGTGGGCTTCTTTGAGGTCTTCATCGGTCAACCCTTCCATGTTCTTGTGGACGTCCATATCTAAAGGCATCCTTGTATGCCTCCCTTAAAGCCTTTCTACACCCATAATTGAAACCAAGACAACCCGAACGTAACTAAAAGACGAATACAATTTAAAGTCAATACATGAATGGTGATTGAATCTTATATACAATTCATTACTTATAAGTAAAATTGGGGTTTTTTGCCCTAAAAGATTGTTTGATCGCTATGTAGCTCCGTAACTTTTTTACCGTTGACTGACTAAAATGGATTTAGCCCTTGTTTTAACCTAAAATGTATGATTAAATTTGTCTTACCCAAGGCACGGTAATTTTTCACTGCACGGTTTCTTTTGAACGTCCGGAATTATGGGAATCATTATAAAGGGCATAACCGTTCCTGCGCTGCTGGTGAAGCTTGATGGGGATCAATCCCTGCAGGAGAATATCTCCCAACTCGAGGAAAAGCTCTCTTCGACGGTGCTCAAGGGCTCTATGGCGATAATCAGTTACGATGACATGGACCTTGATGAAGATGGTAAGAGGAAGATCGAAGACGTTCTAAGTAGACACAACGCCAGGTTTTTGGGGTACAAACCCTTGGATGGGAAAGGGGCCGGGAAACCGAAGGCGGCCTTAAGCGCGATCAAGGAAAGGTCCCTTAAAATAATAAACAAAAAGGTAAGAAGCGGACAAAGGATTGAGCATACCGGAGACATACTCGTTATCGGGGACGTAAACCCAGATTCTTACGTGATAGCCTCGGGAAATGTCATAGTAATGGGCACCTTGCGTGGGATAGTTCACGCAGGCGCAGGCGGTGATGAAACCGTAACCGTGATGGCGCTTAAGCTGATTCCGCAGCAGCTGAGAATTGGTAGCTACATTACACGCGCTCCCGACGAGCCCGACATCGCGGAGTATCCCGAGAAGGCTTACGTTAAGGAAAGCCAGATAATTATAGAGAAAATATGAACATCAGGAGTAAAGATTATGGCTAGGGTTATTGTGGTGACATCGGGCAAGGGAGGGGTTGGAAAGACTACTCTTACGGCTAACATTGGCGTGGCGCTCTCCTCTCTGGACAGGAAGGTATTAACAATAGACGCCGATATCGGACTGAGGAATCTGGACATGATCCTCGGTTTGGAAAACAGGATCGTTTACGATGTGGTGGATGCCGTAGAGGGCAGGGTTCAGACCGAGAAGGCGTTTGTAAAGGACAAACGCGGACTAAAACTGTATCTGCTCCCCGCGGCGCAAACAAGGGACAAGGATAGCATTACGCCGGAGGATTTCACAAAGATGGTCGAGGGGATAAAAGACGGTTTCGACTACATCATTATCGACAGCCCGGCCGGCATAGAAAAGGGGTTCAAGTTAGCTGCCGCCCCTGCAACCGAGGTGCTCGTGGTGGCAAACCCCGAGGTGTCGTCGGTGCGGGATGCCGACAGGATCATAGGTCTTCTGGAATCCATGGACAAGGACAATATCAGTTTGGTCGTTAACAGAATCAAATTAGACCAGGTGAAGAAGGGTGAGATGCTCTCGGTCGAAGACATCGAGGAGATACTTCACATACCCAAGATCGGGATCATTCCCGAAGACCATAGGATGATTCACTTCACCAACAAGGGCGAGCCTATTGTACTGCAGGAGGAATCCCCAATTGCCAAGGCGCTGATAAATGTTGCAAAAAGGCTCGAAGGTGAAGACGTGCCCTTCGATGAGCTTGAACAGCGAAAGGGAATCTTAAGCCGACTATTCGGGGGTTAGTAATGTCTATATTTGATTTATTCAGAAGGAAAGGTTTAGTAATGTCTATATTTGATTTATTCAGAAAGAAAGGTTCCGCTAGCATTGCAAAAGAAAGGTTGATGATGGTTCTTTCGTACGAGAGAAAGGGACTCCCCTCGAACTTTACCGACCAGCTGCAAAGGGACCTCGTTCTGTTGTTTAACCAATACCCCCAATTGAGCACGAGCAGCATAGTGATAGATATCAAATCCGAGGGGAACAGGGATCAGCTTTTCATAAGCATCCCGTTCAGCGATTCCAGGGGTGGATGAATGAAGCTTGTGCTCCTGACGAGCGGAATGAGACTCCGTATACATCGACCAAACTGGCTAAATTCCTTGTTTACTCAGCCCTAATTAAGCTCTACTTACATACATTTACACCCCGTCTGCAATTGAGTTTCCGATAACGAAGTACTGTTGACTTTGCACAGCTTTTTGGTATTGTTTTCTAAGGGGTGTTATGATTGGCGGCATAGGCGTTTGGGAATTAGTTATCATCCTTGTGATTCTGCTCCTGCTGTTCGGCCCGAGCAGGCTGGGCGATTTTGGCTCGGCTATGGGCAAGGGGATAAAGGGGTTCAAACGCTCTATGAAGGAGCCCGATGAGATTGACGTTACCCCGCCCAAAGAGGAGCAGGGCGCGATCGAAGGCTCGCCTTTCAAGGTGCCCAAGAACACTTCTCCTAAGAAAGAAGAGATCAAATAACGTACTTACCCCTTAACTAGATCTGCGCTAGATTTTTCGTTTTACTGTCCCGGCTGTATTTCTCCAAGGCTGTTTCGGTGTGTCGGAGATTCCCGGATATTAGGTCTGCCGTTCAAAAATGCCCGGGCGTATCGTCACGCGGGGGAAGCTGTCGCCTCCGTTTACCCGTCCTTCTTCTCCTTTTCTGCGAGCTCAATCAACACCCCGTTGAGGGCCTTTGGGTGTATGAAGGCGACCCTCGTGTAGTGAGCGCCCACTCGTGGGGACTCGTCTATCAGCCTGACGCCCTCTTTTTTCAGCTCTTCCAGAGCCGAGACTAGGTCATCCACCAGAAAGGCGATGTGGTGAATTCCTTCACCCCTTTTTTCCAGGAATTTGGATATAGGGGAGTTCTCGTGCAGGGGCTCGAGCAGCTCGATCGCAGTCCCTCCGCCTTCGGGCTCGAGCATAGAAGCCCTTACGCCCTGGTCTTCTATGACTTCGCGGTGCGTTACCTTCAGCCCAAGTGCGCTTTCGTATAGCTTTTCGGCCTCCTCGATGTTGTTTACCGCTATTGCGATGTGGTAGAGACTCCGGGTGTTTGCGTTTGTCATTTCTCTATCGTCTCCTTCTCTAGAGCTGCCCAAAGTAAGCTCGCGGTCCGTTGCTGAGCTGTTTTCAATTTAGAGTGCGCAACGTATTGGAGGCAGTTTTTTTTTTCTACAGTGCGTCTAACTCTCGACCAGCGCTTTATGAGACTTTCGCTTCAGCCCTCTTTCGAACCTGTCCTCATCTATAATGAACATGTCGTTGAAGCCTTCGGCGATCTTTTCCATATCGTCAAGCGCTTCGACCCTGAAGTAGATCCTTCTCCCGTCGATTCTAAGGATTTCCGCCCTTATGGTTACGGTCATTCCGATGGGTGTGGAGGCCAGGTGGCTCATCTCTATCTTCACGGTAACCGCCATCTCGTTTTCGTCTAGAAACGGCTCTAGGGCGTCGGCGCAAGTGGTCTGTAAGAACGTGAGAAGCGTGGGGGAGGAAAGCACTCGCGGGGAGCTTTTGTGAAAGCGGGAGGCGGCCATTTCGGGAGTTGTCAAGATCTTCTTTTCTATGAATATTCCCGGCTCAAGCTTGTTCTTCATCTTTCCTCCAATTTATACGTTCTAGATGATGTGCGAACTCACGAGGCTGGTCTATAATTATATCGTATCTTTGCGCACCTGAATATACTCCGCCCTGTTTTTCGTGCGAAATCGGTTAATTATTCAATCGATGAAGCGGCACACTCTATGGTCTTGAGGGGCAAAACGGCGGGAGAGCGAAGTTTATGGTATACGCCCCAATGTCGGGAGCGGGGAACATATTAAAGCGCACCGGCTTAGCGTTGTATGTGATATATACACTCTCTAGCTCATTGAACATGGATTCACGGCCCTTTTAAAACATAAGCGGGGATAAACGGGCAAACGAGCTAGTGTCAGTGATTGTTCCCGCAAGGCACTAAGGCGCAAGCATATCCAAATGTTTGGATTCAGTCCTCTCTCAAACCCATGCGGGCATCGAGGCCGTAGTGGTGAACGATTGCTCCACCAGAGCACACCCGTCATAGGGTTAGGGCGGCAGGATCAAGCTTATTGAGAATAAGGAGCTTCCGCACGGATGTACGGGAAAGAACCACGCCCTGGCCCTTGCCCTCGGCTCCGCCGCTTGCCGTTTGCTTGGGTACCGGGGACACGGGTGCCCATTGGCATCGGTGTTTTTCCACCCCCTCGGTTGTGTGTGGTATTCTCGCTACTGCTTGGTGTTTCTGCTTACAAGAGTTTTTTTAACATGAAAGTAGGGAGGAAGGGCAGTCGGTATCGGGCAGCGGTAGATTGAAGTGAGAATGACAGGGTCGCCGCCGGGGCTTTTAAAGGCAGTTTGCCCATGCCCTATGCGCCTCGCACTTCCAGGATGCGTTTTCTTGACGACGTCCCCTTGTTTTCAGACTCCGGAAATTACTTCGGGCCTCAGCGTTAAAGCAACTGAAACAGTGTTTACATTCATAGGTTCAGATTCCCCCCTCACTCCCCCTCCGGGTGGTTGAACTTACTGGAGTTAAAATTCGAATTCTTCTTCTTCAACGCCGCCAAATTCTTGCTCTTCGAATTCTTCTGTTGCTTCTTCTTCTCCTTCTCCGCCCGGTATGGTTAGTGTGAGCTCTTGTGTGGCCGACCCGCCGTCATTATCTCTTGCCGCTACGGTTACTTTATAGGTTCCGGTGGCTTTGTTTTCCAAAAAATTCCAAGTGATCTTACCAGTGGCAGGCTCAACAGACATGCCTTTTGGAGCATTTTTCAAGGTGAACTCGATGTCGTCGTTGTCTAGGTCTTCGGCTTCTACCTCGTATGTGAAGACGCCGCGCTCCATCCGCCCCTGCGGTATGGATGTTATCCTCGGCGGCGTATTAGGGATCTTAATTGAGCCCTGAGCTTTCCATACCCCTTCGTTGTAGCCGTCAGTCGGAATGGCTTGCAGTGTCAGTTCGTCGCCTTTCTTAAACACCTCACGCCAATCCAGCTCATCGCTCTCTTCCCCGATCAATTCATCACCGTTCAAGCTCCACTGATACAGAATAGTTATTTCGTCTCCATCGGCGTCTTCGGCATAGACCGTTGCCCTGAACCCGTCCCTGGGGTTTGTTTCCGATACAAGATTGACGGTCATCGATCTGATGCGCGGAGGGGAGTTTTCGCTTAAATCAATTATTGTTCCGCTCCCTTCGTTCTCCTCTTCAAGGTCGTAGTCGTTTTCGCCTTGAGCTATGATAAAATGTCGGTTAAGGGTTCTGTTTAGTTCGGGTTCGGCGCCGAAAGTGACGCAGGCAAGCGCAACAAAAAGTACTACGTTAACTGTAAGTATCAGAAGATTTTTCATTTTAACCTACCGTTTGGATTGCACCTGGTTTAAGTTAAGGTATCTATATCGGTTCAACAACCTGTTATTGTTACCCGACAATACCGTTTCTTCCCCCCTCTCCCACTCTCTACCCCAAAAAGGTAAGTTACTACACCTGTGTTGTCAACGATTATTTGCGTAAAAAGACTCGTATGGAAGAAACGCTACTCATCGATTGTATTTGTCTGCAGGGGGCCGCGGGCAGTCTATTCGATAGGTGATTCCGACTCCCCGCTCACTTGTGGGGAGGTTGCGGTTGGCGATAAAGCTCCCCAGCTATTCCCCCCTTATCTCATAGAGGTGATTGCCCGGGTTCCGCAGCTCTTCGGAGAGAATTTCAACGTCACTTTCGGCTTCGAGACGTCTGAGATTTTCGCCTTCCAAGCTTTGCAGGGTCTGCAAAATGGTCTTGCTCGCAGCCACAGTGATTTTCTTGCCCGCCATACTTTCGAGCCGGCTTTTTAGAGCGCGGATTATCTCATATATAGATGTCTCTACAGATTTTACGTAACCAGTGCCCGCGCACTGCTCACAGGGCTCGGCAATAGTACTCAGGAGGTTTTCTCTTATCCTTTGACGTGTAAGCTGGACAACCCCGAATAGAGACATTTCCAGTACAACCGAGCGTGCTTTATCCCTCTTCAAGGCTTTGGTGAAGGTGTTGTATACTTCCTTCCTTTTTGAGGAATCCTTCATGTCGATGAAATCTATAACTATTATTCCGACCAGGTTTCGGAGCCTTATCTGCCTGGCAATCTCTTGGGCGGCTTCGAGGTTGATGTCGAAAATGGTATCGTCCTGGTTTTTACCCTTCAGGTACTTACCCGTGTTTACGTCTATTACGGTGAGGGCTTCGGCGATGTCTATAATGAGGTAGCCCCCCGATTTCAGCCATACCTTTTTCTCAGCTATCTTTTCTAACTCGGAATCGACTCCGAAGTGTGTGAATATGGGGGTAGGGTCTTCGTAGAGCTTCAGTTTCACGTCAACTCCGTTGAAATTTTCCTTAAGGTAGGTTTGGAGCTCGTCGTACACCTCTTTGGAATCCATCACGACTGTTTTTACATCTTGGGTTAGAAGATCGCGCACCGCCCTTATGCACAGTTTCGGTTCCCTATATAGAAACGACGGGGCTTTTTGATTCTCCGACTTCGATTTGATCTCCTCCCAGAGGGTTTTTAAATATTCCAGTTCATCCAGTATCTCCCCTTCCCCTACCCCAACGCTTGCGGTTCTTGCTATTAAGCCCGTGCCCGGGGGCTTTGAAGCGGATAAAATTTCGCTCAGCCTTTGTCTTTCTTCGTCCTTATAGATCCTTCTGGAAATTCCCACTATATCCACCGTGCCTAGGAGTACTAGGTATTTGCCGGGCAGCGCTATGTTGGATGAGAGCTTCGGCCCCTTTGCTCCTGTGGGTTCTTTGATAATCTGCACCAGCAGTTCCTGGCCCTCACGGAGTATGTCCTGAATGATGGGCTGTTTCCAGTCATTCTCTCCTGAGTCCTCATCTTCAGCGCCCAGGAAAAAGTCCAAAAACGAATCTTCCGTTACGTCTTCCACGGAGATGAAGCCGGATTTTTCAAGACCCATTTCGATGAAAGCGGCCTGCATTCCGGGAACTATTTTATCGACCCTACCCTTATAAATGTTCCCTACCGTGCGGGGATGAGATTGTCTTTCAACGTATATTTCGGTTATTGTCCCGTTTTCGCCTAGTGCGACTCTGGTTTCGTTGAATGTGGTGTTTATGATAATTTGGTTTTCCATCAGATGGTTACTGAGGAACTTTGGCTCCAACTCCTCGACCAAAATAAGTATAGACTATAGGTTCAGCTTATCAATGCTCTAGGGGGTGTGGAGAGAAGTGGAAACAATAAAAAAACGGTTGATTTTTTTACATATTTGCTAAATTAATATTTTGTAGTAGACTAGTTATGAGACAAACTTAAAGGAGGACTCGAAGTATGAGGACGCTTATACTCCTTACCGTCATTTTCATTGGAGGGATGGCATCCGCCCAGATGCTCCCCGAGCCTAAGGGTGGAGAAACAATATATGTCGTTCGACCCGGGGATTCTCTATGGAAGATTTCAAAACGTTTCTTTGACAATCCTCTGCTTTGGCCGAGGCTTTGGGAATTAAATCCGTTCATAGATAACCCGCACCTGATTTTTCCCGGAGAAGTGCTCAACTTGAAAGGAAGCATGCTTCCTATAGTTAAAATAACTCCGGAGTCTAGATTGATGGACGTTACCACGCCCGAACCGCCGCCACCGGTGTATTATTATTCTCTCGGTGGTCACGAGGGGTTTATTTCTCCCGATGAGTGGGAGAATATGGGCTCCGTGCTCACCTCCGAGCCCCCAAAAATATTGCTCGGAAAGGGTGATACCGTGTTCACGAACGTAGGATTCAAGGACGGGGTAACCAAAGGGGACAAGTTCACGATATACCGGACGGGAAAGCTGGTGTTTCATCCCCTTACGGGTAAAAAGGTCGGATATAAGGTAGCCATTCTGGGAGAGCTTGAGGTTGATGAGGTGCTTGATAAAAAACTGTCCGTCTCGACCATTAACAACTCTCTCAGAGAAATCACACGCGGAGCCAAGATTAGGCCCATCAAACCGTTCGTCAAGGAAGTGGTCATGAAAAAAGGCACCAAGAGAGCCGACGGTGTGATAGTGGAATCGTTTAAGAGCACCAGTTTGACCGGGAAGGGCGATGTGGTTTACATCGATCTCGGAGAGGATGACGACGTCATCCCCGGCCACGTTTTCTCTATTTATAAATATCCGCGCCGGTCCTATGATCCTGACCAGGGAAAGATGGTGTCAATTCCTGGAGCCTACGTCGGTAAACTGGTTACCCTGAGCGTGAACCTTGAGACCGCAACGGGCATTATAATCGAGAGTTCGAGGCAGATTGAAATAGGCGATATCGTGAGCCTTGAGCTCCAGATATAGTGAGTTGTTTATTCGACGTTTGTTAACCTTTGATTAGAAGTCCTGACCGCGGGTACTTTGCCTGCGGCGGCAACTAGAGGGTGGAATTTAGCGAGCTTGCCGACGCGGGTACTTTTTTTGCCCGGCGTCGTCGGCTCGTTTTGTTTATAGTCATGAACGGCTTTGAAGATTGATTTGACTAGATTTTTCCTCCCGCGTTCCTGCGGCAGGATTTTAAACCGCTCTGGAGCAATTTCGGTCACTCTGCTCCACTCTGCCGAGCATCTCCTGTCATTGGGACGAACCTCACGGGCGTGATTGTTTTTATGTCAAGCCCCAATTCTTTCTTGGTTATGAGGAGGAGGTCTTGGTTTATATCTCCCACGGGGATCACCATCTTCCCTCCGGTCTTTAACTGGCTCACCAGTGAGTGAGGGATTTGGTCGGGGGCTGCCGTGACCACGATTGCGTCGAAGGGCGAGTGCTCTTCCCATCCTCTGTGTCCGTCACCTACCTTGAAATGGACGTTGTTATACCCGAAGGGTTTGAGATTTTCCCTGGCTGCCCAAGACAGCTTCTCGATTATTTCTATCGTATACACTTCGCAGCCGATCTCTGCCAGAATGGCGGCCTGATACCCTGAGCCCGTGCCGACCTCAAGCACTCTTTCGGGTCCCTTCAGCTCCAATAGCTCCGTCATCAGGGCGACTATGTAGGGCTGGGAGATTGTTTGCTCCTTTCCGATAGGAAGAGGGGAGTCGAAGTAAGCCGAGTCGATGAACTCTTTGGGGACAAATTTGTGCCGGGGCACATCGAGGAAAGCCTTAATTACTAACGAGTCCCTTATCCCGCGGGCGGTGAGCTGCTTCTCGACCATTTCCCACCGCTTTTCGGCCAGTTCCATTTCGCTTCTTTGGGGTTCGTACTCGCTTGTCATCATAAATAAAGACAGGAAAAGGAAAACTGATTTCAGAGCAGAAAGTTCCATCTATCCCCTTGCGATATCTACACCGGGCTGCTTATGAAAAACTAACGATTTCAATGTATAATGTAAATTCTACCGAAGAGGGGTTTTCTATTCAAGACACTGGCGGTGAGTGCGAGTTCGTGGGCAGAAGTAACCCTACGGGTAGGGAGTCAGGGTTTGCGAAACATTTTCTTTATCGCCACATCGGCGCCTTCGTATGGGTTTAGCTCTCCGGATTTCACCCTTATGAGAATCTCACTGAGCTCCGGCTCCTCAAAGCTCGACTCGATCTCATCGGTAACTGTGTCCATCAAGATGTGTAGGAACTCTTTTTCCAGTCTCCGGTTCCTTTTTACTTTCAGTTCGCCTGAGTTCGTCTGAAAGTCGGCGTGTTTTTCTATCGCCTCGAGGAGCTCCTCTGTCCCCTCTCCCCGGTCGGCTGTTGTGAGGAGCACCGGGGGCTCCCAGCTCCCGGGACTTTTAACCAGTGAGAGCGAGTGTCGGAGCTCAACCGAGAGTCTTTGGGCGCCCTGTCTGTCGGCCTTGTTCACTACAAATATATCGCCTATCTCCATCAGCCCCGCCTTCATCGCCTGTATGCCGTCACCGGCTTCGGGCACAAGCACTACACACACCGTGTCGGCAAGCTCAATGATGTCGAGCTCCGTTTGACCCACCCCTACAGTTTCGATAACTGCGTAGTCCATTCCGAATGCGCCGTAGAGCTTCATTATATCACCCGTGGCCCTGGAAAGGCCGCCGTGGGTTCCTCTTGAGCCGAGGCTCCTTATGAAGACGCTACTGTCCCCTGAGTGTCCGAGCATCCTTATCCTGTCCCCGAGCACCGCGCCGCCGGTAAATGGGCTCGTAGGGTCGACTGCAATTATTCCTACTTTCTTGTCTTTACCCCTGAGCGCTGACGTGAGCCTGTTGAGCAGCGTGCTTTTGCCCCCTCCCGGAGGGCCGGTTATCCCTAGGGCATAGGAGCCGGGACTGGCGGGGCCAAGCATTTTAAGTATACCGCTTGCGTCCCTGCGGCTGCCCTCAACGATGGTTATCAGCTTTGCCAGCGCCGTCCGGTCGCCCCCTATCATCCTCTCTACAAGGGCGCTATGTTTCTCCGACATCCGGGGTAGGATACCATAAAAAACGAGCGCCGGGGTTCGTCTGAGACCGGGGGATTTACTTGAATAATCCTTCTTTAATAAACCCGATATTACTGTATAGTATAACTATGAGATTATTGAGAGTTTTGCTGCTCGGACTGGTGGCTCTCATGCTCTCATGCACTGCGTCGATGCAGCCACGGGCAATGGTAGAAAGGGGGGTCAGAGGTCATTGGGCGCCCTATCCCGTGAAGAATATCGTCCTTATCCCCTTTATTTCCGGCCCAGGCGCGCTGCAGCCCTATGAGGGGGGGATAGAGCCGAAGGGGCCTCCTGAGGAGTTCGTAACGAGCGCGTTTTATGAGCAGATGCTCTCCAAGATTCGAAGCGTTCGGGTACTGCCCTTTGAAGACTCTTCCGTGCGGTATAAAATTGTCGCAGGCCGGAGCCGTGCGTCCATACACTACAAGGGGGACGCGCTCAGGGTGTGCAGGGCCTTGGGCGCCCAGAGTGCTCTCCTAGGCAAGGTGGTAACGTTCAGGAAGCGGCAGGGCGGAGAGTTGGGAGTCAGCTCCCCCGCTTTTGTCACCTTCAGGGTACAACTGCTCGAATGCTCAGGGGGAAAGGTGATCTGGGAAGACTATTTCTCCGAGACCCAGCGCTCGCTCCTGGGAAACGTAGCCGAGGTTGGAAAGTTCCTGAAGAGAAGGGGCAGGTGGATTACGGCCCGTGAGCTCGCGCTTGAGGGAGTAACGACCGTAGTGGATAGACTGAGAGTGTTCATTGAGAGTGGATAAGTGCTTATAATACCCGCTATCGATTTGAAAGGTGGAAAGTGCGTGAGGCTTGTTAAGGGCAGGGAGGGAACAGAGACCGTGTTTTCTCTCGACCCTGTGGATGTAGCCTGTAGGTGGGAGGGAGCCGGAGCCGGGCTCGTGCATGTCGTTGATCTGGACGGCGCCTTTGCCGGAGAGCCGAGGAATTTCGATCTGGTCTGCTCTATTGCCCGCTCGATTTCCGCCCCCGTTCAGGTAGGGGGGGGCGTCAGGGATATTGAGACTGTCGGCAAATACATTGAGGAGGGCCTCGGCAGGGTCGTTCTCGGCACGGCCGCCATTGGCGACAGGGAGTTTCTTAGGGAGGCGTGCGCAGCCTACCCGGGCAAAATAGCCCTCGGCCTCGATACAAGCGGCGGCAAGATCGCAGTTAAGGGGTGGACGGAGGTATTGGAAATCAACGCTGCGGACTTTCTCGATGGCCTGAGCTCGGTTGGCGTTTCCGTGGTAATACACACCGACATCGACCGTGACGGTACGCTCGAGGGCGTGAGGGCTGGCTCTATCGAGAGCTTTGTGCGAAGCTCTCCCGTTCCGGTGGTTGCCTCAGGCGGGGTTGGGACAATGGATGATTTGGAGGCGCTCCAACCACTGGAGCCGTTCGGACTGGCGGGGGTAATTCTTGGAAGGTCGATTTATACCGGAGCCATTGATCTCAAGGAGGCGATAGAGAGGTTTTCCGATGCTGGCAAAAAGGCTGATACCATGCCTTGACGTTAAGGACGGGCGCGTTGTAAAAGGCGTGAAGTTTGTCGACCTCCGAGACGCGGGAGACCCTGTGGACATCGCCAGGCATTACAGCGAAGCCGGGGCGGACGAGATAACGTTTCTCGACATTACGGCCTCGCATGAAGGCAGGGATATAATGATCGGCGTGGTCGAGAAAGTAGCCTCTGAGGTGTTTGTTCCCCTTACGGTCGGGGGGGGAGTCCGCACTTTGGACGATATCAGAAGGCTACTTCTCGCCGGGGCCGACAAGGTGGCAATCAATACAGCAGCCGTAAAGAACCCGGAGTTCGTCGAGCAGGCGGCCGAGAGGTTTGGAAGCCAGTGCATAGTCGTGGCCATTGACGCGAGGAGAAGGGAAGGGGACGGCTGGGAGGTTTACACCCACGGGGGCAGGAACCCTACGGGCATCGACGCGCTTCAGTGGGCACAGAGGATGGAGAACAATATGGCGGGCGAGATACTGCTCACGAGCATGGATATGGACGGCACAAAGTCAGGCTACGACCTTGAGCTCACAAAGCGGGTATCTGAGGCCGTGGGGATTCCGGTAATCGCTTCGGGTGGAGCGGGAAACCTCGAGCATCTGTTCGACGGTTTGACCGAGGGAGGGGCTCATGCGGTGCTTGTCGCCTCTATTTTCCACTACGGCGAGTACACTATCGATGAGGCAAAGAGGTATCTGCGGGGGAAGGGAATCGAAATCAGGGTCTGAAGACACAGAGGAACGGGAGGACGGATGTCTGTAACCCCATGGGCTCCCGGCGGCGGTGCAGTGTTATTTGTTGGTTTGAGTTTTAACGTAGAGGATTTATATACGGCTGGCGGCTTAATTTTGCATAGGAGCGGACGGTTTGACCATTAGAGAGGAGCTTGAGGAGCTTGAGGCAAAGGTGCTTTCACCCTTTGCCATGCTGAGCCGCAACACAAAGGGGCGGGTGAGGTACGAAGAGCCGTGTCCCATCAGGCCCGCCTTTCAGAGGGACAGGGATCGAATAATACATTCCAAATCGTTCAGAAGGCTGAAGCATAAAACACAGGTGTTTCTAGCCCCTACCGGAGACCACTACAGGACGAGGCTCACCCATGTGATTGAGGTCTCTCAGATTGCCCGAACCATATCCAAAGCCCTCAGGCTGAATGAGGACCTGACCGAAGCCATAGCCCTTGGCCACGACCTCGGCCACACCCCTTTCGGCCATGCGGGCGAGGCCACACTTAACGAGGTCTACCCAGGGGGCTTCAAGCACGTCGTCCACAGCCTGCGCGTTGTCGATGAGCTGGAGGGAGGCGGCAAGGGCCTCAATCTCACCTATGAGGTAAGGGACGGTATTGCAAAGCATTCGAAGGGCATGGGCACTATAGACAACCCCGAGTACTGCCCTGCCACTATGGAGGGGCAGGTGGTCAGGATATCCGACCTGGTGGCATACGCCAATCACGATACCGACGACGCCATAAGGTCGGGGATAATCACCACGGATGACCTGCCGGCAGGATGCGTGAGCGTGCTGGGCGCTACGAGCAGAGAGCGTATTAACATAATGGTTACCGACATCATCGACGCTACGATGAGCACAGGTGAGGGCAGGGTAGCCATATCCGCAGAGGTCGAAGAGGCGATGGTCGAGCTGCGGAACTACCTGTTTAATACGGTTTACATGAACGAGAAAATAAGGGCAAACTCCTTGAAAGCTCAAAAGATTTTAACAGAGCTGTACGGCTACCTGTGCGATAACCCTGAGGAGTTCTGGGATTTATACGGCAAAGACAGCAGTGGGGATGGAGACCTGGAGAGAAGCGTTTGCGACTTCATAGCGGGGATGACCGATTCCTACGCGCTGGCTGTGTATAAGAAGATTTTCTTACCCGAGAGTTGGCACGGAGAGATTTCAGCCCTGTAGGGAGCTTCGGCCCGTGCGGGGGCTGAGGAATTCGAAACTGAGATGGAGATAGAAACTTGATCCGACTGGGCTCTGTGCCGTTCCTGAATGTAAAGCCCCTTGTGCTCCCGCTTGAGCAGAACATCGTGAAGCACGATTTTGAGATAATTTCCGCCCCGCCTGCGGAGCTTTCCCGTATGCTCGAGGACGGTGAGATAGACCTTGGGCTCGTTCCGGTGGCCGAGCTGATAAATAAGCGCGCCTGCACCGTCGTTCCCGGCGTTTCGATCTCTTCGCTCGGCCCTGTGGACAGCGTCGTGCTGCTCTCGAAGGTGGAGCTGGCTGAAATCAAGACGGTGGCCGTGGACAGGAGGTCTCAGAGCTCTGCCGGCCTCCTCAGGGTGATAATGGAAATGTTCATAAAAACACGCCCTGAGTATATACGGGCTGACGTCGAGGCCGGAGTGGTGGAGGGAGTCGAGGCGTGCATGTTCATAGGGAATTCGGGCCTTAAGAATAGACACTTCCCCCCGGAGGGCTGCAGGGTCTATGACCTCGGAGAGATTTGGACGGAGCAGACGGGACTCCCCTTCGTTTACGGAGTCTATGCGGTAAACCCAGGGGTGGACCTGGGAAGCGGCGTCGATGCGCTCCTTGAAGCGAAATCCGTTGGGATGAAAATGGCCGAGAAAATAGCCATGATCGAGTCGCCGAAGATAGGTTTGAGCGAAGAGGTGTGTCTGCGCTACATTACCGAAAGGATCAGGTACGGGCTGGGAACACAAGAGCTTGAGGGCATTAAGAGGTTCGCCGCCTACATGGGTGAGCTTGGGGAGCACCCCGGCGGCGATTTTGAGCTTAAGCTATACGACGGCCCGGAAGCGTGAGCCGCCGCGGAATTAAATCCCTGTGTTGATAAGGAGATCAAGGAATTGAGCAAGGTCACGATGCGCCTCGGGCACAGCCCCGACCCCGACGACGCTTTTATGTTCTACGGAATAGCGAGCGGCAAGGTGGGTTCTGACAGTATAGAGTTCGTTCACGTTATAGAGGATATACAGAGCCTTAACCGCAGGGCTCTTGAGGGGGAGCTCGAGATGACCGCCCTGAGCGCCCATTCCTACCTCCATGTGCAGGGGCGGTACAGGATACTGGACTGCGGGGCCAGCATGGGCGAGGGGTACGGCCCGATAGTGGTTTCAAAAAAAAACCTGGAGGACCTGCGGGACAAGAGGGTCGCAATCCCGGGGAAGCTCACTACGGCATATCTGTTGCTGCTGCTCTATGCGCAGGACTTCAGCGCCGTTGAGCTTCCCTTCGATGAGATTATGGACGCCGTAAGCGACGGGGAGGTTGACGCTGGGCTGCTAATACACGAGGGGCAGCTTACCTACGGGGATGCGGGTCTCGTGAAGGCGCTCGACCTCGGGGAGCTTTGGGCAGCCGATACCCCGCTGCCGATGCCCCTTGGCGTGAACGCCGTGAGGCGGGACATTAGTGAGGATTTGCAGAATGAGATATTGAGGGTTCACAAAGAAAGCATCGATTACGGGCTGGCTCACAAGGAGCGGGCCCTGGAATATGCGCTCAAGTACGGAAGGGGGCTGTCCCGCTCTCAGTGCGAGGAGTTCGTCCTTATGTACGTAAACGACCTCACCAGGGGTCTCGGCGATAGGGGAAGGAAAGCGCTTGAGCTGCTCTTTGAGCGCGCCTACGAGAGGGGCATCATAGGGGAAAAAGCTAGGCTGGATATTCTCGACGGTTGAGTCTCCGTCGGGGGGGAGTGTGTTAGGGGCCGGAGCAGCTATTCTCGGCGGTATTACAAATCGTCCAGTGATTCGATGTAGCTTGCCAGGAGCCGAACCAGTGTATCGAATCCCTCCGGGCGGCTTTCAGGATGTCTGAGCCTCTCGTGTATCTCAAGCTGCATGGCCGGAACACCTAGGCTCCTTGCGCTGTATTTTGTTACTGTGTCCTGCACGGAGGCCTTGAATACGTTCGTGCCGCCTGAGGTGAGGTTTGCCTCCTTTAAGGAGCTGTTTAGTATTTCGAGCCACTGCTCCCGTCCCAGAAGGAACTCGCTTTCAACGCCGACCCCCGGATAGATGTCGGGCTCTGATTTATTGACCGTGCCGTGCAGGTCTATAACGAGCTTTATTTCGTGGGCACCCACCACTTCGGCAAGCCTCCGTTTAAAGGGGGCGTCGTCGTAGTAGTTGGGGTCTCTTTCGGAGGCCCAGTGTGTGTAAAGCGTGTGGCACCCCGTGAGGCAATGGACTATCAGGGCGAGGGGGCCCGTGAACCTGTCCTGGTATTTGACCTTTTCCATCCGCCGGTGTCTTGTGGCATGGGGGGCTGTTAGGAGAACGGGCACGTCCCCTCGCAGGTACACTTGGGCGTCCCACCCCTGCGGGGGGAGCTCTTTGTAGCGCAGACTCTCTGAGGCGGCAAACTCGAGGGCGAACCGCGCGGGCTCTGTTTTGGCCGTAGAGGCGTGCCTCCTCCAGCTTCCGGTTGAGATAACGCGGCGCTCTCCGTGATGGGGCGCGAGGGCCTTTGAGGCTTCGTAGGCGAAGAACGAGTGGTCTCCGTGGGTGATTATCTTCCTCCTGAACAGTGCATGTGCTGCGCCTTCTATTTTATCGAGCGTTTTGAGCCTGTCCTGCGCGCCGTCGTGAAGATAGAAGAGCTCTCCAGTGACCGTGGAGCTTGCACCGGGCTCGAACGTGGCGGCAGGATAACCCATTCCAGTGTCATACAGGGCTCCGGGGACTTCGAGAGTTGTGAGCAGTTTGCTTCCGCGAAGGTACGTATTTAAGGGCTCGCCCTCCTGGAGGGTGCCGTAAACGAAGAGCTTCATAAATTGCCTATGCAGAGCTTTTGCGGTGTTGTTTTCTTGAATAGATTATCTCTCCCCTGACCATGACCAGTTTTACGTCCCCTCTATCGGATGAGATTACCGAATGGTAGGGGTCTTTTGAGGGGAACAGGGTATCAAGGAATATGAGGTCTGCTTCCTTGCCTACCTCGATGCTTCCCGTTCTGTCTTCTATGAAAAGCGCCCTCGCGCCGCCCAGTGTGGCCGCATATACGGTGAAGTAGGCTGCGTCCTGATTTAGCCGCTTTGCCGATATCAGGTGCAGGAACCTCATTTCCTCGAGCATGTCAAGGTTGTAGTTGCTCGAAAGGCCGTCGGTCCCTATGCCCACCCTCTTGAGTCTCGCGATATGGCGTACAGGCGGCTCTCCCACTTTGAGGAAGAAGTTGCTCCTCGGGCAGAGGACGACCCCGATGTCGCGCTGCGCAATGTCACGGAGCTCCTCCGGGGATACATGCACCGCGTGCACGAGGGTGGATTTTGTGCCGTCGAAGAAACCGAGATTTTCCAGATAGCGGTACGGGCTTGAATGGGGCTCTGGTACTGTGATGGGCCGTTCTATCATGGGGAAAACCTTCGTCTCGAAACCGTTGGGCTCGCGCCGCAGAAGCCTTACCTCCTCGCGGCTCTCGGCAAGGTGCTCGGGAAGGAGATCGCAGAACTGGCGATCTTCGTTCTGGAGAAACCGCGACATCGCGCGCTGATCGACCAGATCCGGGAATTGGGCGCCGAGGTGACGTCGTTCCCAGCCGGTGACGTTGCGGGGTCCTTGCTCTCCGCATTGCCCAATTCAGGGATCGACGCAATGATGGGTACCGGCGGGATTCGCGAAGGAATTCTCTCGGCCTGCGCGGCCCGCGCGCTCGGTGCGGAATT
>JADFKM010000082.1 GCA_022564935.1 Candidatus Dadabacteria bacterium | reverse complement strand
CGCCCGTTAAAGTGTCCTTAAGCTTGCTGACAGCCACAATATCACCAAAAAGGGCTTCGGTTACCGGATACTGTTTCTTGCCTATAAGCCTCGACATATGGCTGAGCTTCTCACGGCTTCGCTTAGAGGAGTTGAATACAGTTGCCTCAGAAGCAAATGAGCCTGATAAGACCTTCATGATGCTTATCTTTCCGGCGTATGGGTCAGAAATAGTCTTAAATACCGTTGCGCAGGGTGTTTGAGGGGCTCCGGCTCCAATGTCGGTGGCTTCACCTTCGAGGTTCGTTCCCTTTACAGGCGGTCTATCCTGGGGCGTGGGCATGTACCTCTTTGAGACCTCAAGGAGAAAATCAACGCCTATGAGCTTAGCCGCCGAGCCCGTCAAAACGGGGAGAAATTTAGAATTTACCACCCCCTCTCTAATAACCCCGTACAACAGGTCTTTGTCAAAAGTTTCGCCTTCCAGATATTTTTCAAGGAGCTCGTCATTGGTTTCTGCCACAGACTCTACAATTTTTTCCCTCCATGCGTTTGCATCACCCGCGAGCTCATCAGGCACATCGGAGAGGGCGGCTTTCCCTTTTGAATCATAGTTATAGACCTTAAGCTCGATAAGATCTATAAACCCGCAGAAGCTTTCTTCCCGCCCGATGGGCAGGGTAAGCAAGATCGGCTTAGTTTCAAAATCCTTCTCAATCTCAGTGAAGGTCGCCTCAAAATCAACGTTTTCCTTATCAAGCTTGTTAATAAACAAAATCCCCGGCAGCCCAAGCTCAAGCACAAGCTGCCAGTATTTATCCAACTGAGCCCTAATCCCCGTAGCTCCACTTGAAATTAACAAAGCGCCGTCAACAACGCTAAGAGCAGACTCCGTTTCAAAGAGAAATGTTGGAAATCCGGGGGTATCAATGAAATTGAAAAGAACCCCGCCCCATTCACAAAACCCGACATGCAGGTTCCGTGACATCTTGCGGCTCCGCTCTTCAGCCTCGTAATCTAGGATCGAAGAGCCGTCATCCGTTTTGCCCAACTTTTCCGTCGCTCCGCAGATGTAGAGCATTGCCTCTGCCAGGGTTGTTTTACCCGCACCGTGGTTCGCAACGATTGCAAAACTTCTGACTCGATCTCTTGAGTAATCTGTCAAAGGACTATACCTAATGTGCTCACCCTTGGAATAATCTTCTTTATTATAGAGTGATAAAAGCTGATTTCAAGGCATTAATTAATCGAGAAAGGCATATTAAATTAACCGAAAAATACGGTAAGGGCTAACGGGGTATTAACTATTTCGATTTCTTAGAGTACTTTCTCCTGAACCTATCCACCCTACCCTTCGCTTCGGCAGTTCTTTCCTTACCGGTATAAAAAGGGTGGCAATTAGAGCAAATCTCCACAGTGAAGTCCGCGGTTCTCGTTGATCTCGTAACATAAGTTGCGCCGCACGCGCATGTGACCTTCACTTCTTTGTATTCGGGATGTATGTCTCGCATCATTGAAAAATAATCTCCTGCGGTTCTACAAGATCACCTGTGATAACAGAGTTTAACAAAACTAGGAATTTAAGCGGTAAAGATGAAATGGCAAGTACCCTGGCCCCAACCACATCTAAAAATGAGGGTGAAACAGCAAGCCGGCCCATTTAGAAGATAGGGGTTATTTTTCCGTAAACTCGGCGTCTATCACATCCCCATCCCCATCTTTCTTTTCATCTTCCCCTTTGTCCTCCTCTAGGTCCAAACCTATATCAACCTCTTGGGGTTCTGCGTCGTCCTCGGCACCCAGCGTGTCGGACCCGTCGGTAGCCTTCTGATACATATGCTCGGCTATCCTATGAGTAGCCTTGGTCAACCTGTCCAAAGCTTCGAGCATCTCTGTTATGCTGTCGGTGGAAAGGGATTTCTTACCGCTATTGAGTGCATCTTCAAGCTCACTTTTCTCATTTTCAGAGAGCTTGTCCTCGAATTCCTTGAAATTCTTCTCAGTCCTGTAAATAAGATCGTCCAGCCTGTTCCTGCTCTCACTAAACTCCTTGCGCTTCTTGTCTTCTTGCTCCTGCGCTTCAGCGTCTAGAACCATTTTGCCAACCTGGTCCTTAGTAAGTCCGCTTGAAGCCTCTACTCTCACCTTCTGCTCTTTCGAAGTAGCCATATCCTTTGCAGACACGTTCAATATGCCATCTGCGTCAATATCAAAGGCAACCTCGACCTGCGGTATACCCCTGCGAGACGGCGGTATGCCGTCGAGAATGAATTTCGCAAGCGTCCTATTATCGGGCGCCATGGAGCGCTCACCCTGAAGCACGTGTATTTCGACCGAGGACTGGTTGTCTTCAGCCGTGGTGAATACCTGAGCCTTCCTGGTGGGAATAGTCGTGTTCCGCGTGATTATCGATGTCATCACCCCGCCAAGTGTCTCAATACCCAGAGACAGAGGGGTCACATCGAGCAGAAGAACGTCTTTTACATCTCCAGTGAGCACAGCGCCTTGTATCGCGGCTCCAATCGCAACTACCTCATCAGGATTGATTCCCTTATGGGGCTCCTTGCCAAAGAAATCGCTCACTACCTTTTGAACAAAAGGAATTCTGATCGAGCCTCCAACCAGAATTACCTCACTGATGTCGCTTGCTTTAAGCCCGGCGTCTTCGAGAGCTCTTTTGCAGGGACCCAGGGTTCCAACAACGAGCTCTTCGATCAACTGCTCCAATTTAGACCTGGTAAGTTTCATGATCAAATGTCTTGGGCCTGCCGAGTCAGCAGTTATGAAGGGAAGGTTGATTTCGGTTTCCATAGTTGAAGAAAGCTCAATTTTAGCCTTCTCTCCAGCCTCTCTCAGCCTCTGAAGGGCCATTTTATCGCGGGACAGGTCAATGCCCGCATCCTTTTTGAACTCATCGATTATATAATCCATTAAACATCTGTCGAAATCATCTCCACCCAGGTGCGTGTCGCCGTTTGTGGATTTCACTTCAACTACGTTGTCTCCTACTTCGAGTATAGAGACATCAAAAGTGCCGCCTCCGAGGTCATAAACGGCAATCACACCTTCCTTCTTCTTGTCGAACCCATAGGCAAGGGCTGCCGCCGTGGGCTCGTTAATTATTCTCTTTACATCGAGGCCGGCTATTTTCCCCGCATCCTTCGTGGCCTGCCTTTGGCTGTCGTTGAAATATGCCGGAGTGGTAATGACAACAGATTCAACAGGCTCCCCAAAATAGGCTTCTGCGGCTTTTTTAATTTTCCCTAAAATATAAGCTGAGATCTGCGGCGGAGAGTACTTCTTGCCCATGACCTCTATCCACGCATCTTCATTCCCCTCTCCTTTTACAACTTTATAAGGCACCCTCTTAGCCTCTTCAAGGGCTTCCTCATACCTCATTCCCATCAGCCTTTTTATAGAAAATATTGTGTGCTCGGGATTAACGACGGCCTGCCTCTTTGCGGGGCCGCCCACGAGTATTTCCCCTTCTTTCGAAAAGGCAACTATAGACGAGGTGGTTCTGGAGCCTTCTTCGTTTATTATGACCTTAGGATCTCCCGCCTCTACCACGGCCAAAACCGTATTCGTTGTGCCCAGGTCAATTCCTATTATCCTATTAGCCATTAATTAATTCCCTCCAATAATTTAAAGTGGTCTACCCGTATCTCCATAAGTCGTTTTATCGATGTAACCGTTAATAGCGCTACGGAGCTTAAGCAAAGATTGTGATTCTATCTGCCTAACCCTTTCCTTAGAAATCCCCAACTCATCCCCAAGCTCTCTTAATTTCATCGGTGGGTCCGAATTGTACCGCTTTTCTATAATATAACGCTCCCTAGGGGTTAAGCACTCTAACCCCTGTTTAAGCCCTTCGGTATTAATACTCTTCATCTCGACATGCTCAACGACCTCTTCGGGCAGGGGCTCGGTGTCCTCAAGCAGGTCCAGGTAAGTCAGAGAGTCGTCCTCACCCGACACTGCATCCAGGGAAAGGTCTCTTCTAAATGCGCTGAACTCGGTATCAATCAACCCTTCCAAACTCTCCCGGACAGCGGGGTTTTGACCCGGCTGCCGCGTTTTATCTCCCCTTGAGCCGCTCTTATTCCCCGATTTAAGGGACAGCTTACCGGAATCATTGGAGGCTCCCATTTTTACAAGGCTACAGGTCTTTTTGATGTAATTTTGAATATAGACCTTAATCCACCAAACCCCATAGGTAATAAGCCTGGTGCCCTTATAAGGGTTGAATTTCCTTACCGCCATCATAAGGCCGATCGTGCCTTCCTGGATCAGGTCGAGTAGCGGGTACCCATACGTTGCATATCGGGTCGCTATCTTGATCACAAACCTCAGGTTGGAACTAACAAGGGTCTTTGCCGCCTCTATATCGCTGCTTTTATGATACCTTACGGCAAGGTCATGCTCCTTTTCTTTACTCAGAACAGGGTACCTTGCCACGTCATCGAGAAATACCTGAAGTGAATCTCTAACCGCTACTGTTTGCATATTGCTTTCCTCTCAAAATAACCTAATCATCTATTAATGAATGTCAAGTGGTTAAAGTGAAAGCGCTGGGAGATCTGCTAATAATAAAACACATGATCACGAACCCGATTCTCTCCCCAATCTATGTATTGTACCGGGCATTGCCCTCTGGGGATCGGCGAAATTGCCCCGGGAGCCGTAGCGTCCCGCAAATAATTACGACACAGACTCGACGGCCTTCTTAGCCACCTCGCTCATGTCGGCGCCCGTTGTGATGTCGAGACCCGATTCAGACAGCAGCTTTCTGCCCAGCTCCACATTGGTGCCCTCAAGCCTCACGAAGAGAGGCACGTCGATGCCCACCTCTTTTGCGGCGGTAATGATTCCGTTTGCTATCGTGTCGCACTTCATGATACCGCCGAATATATTGACGAGCACGGCCTTTACGTTCTTGTCGCTGAGGATCATCTTGAAGGCCTGGGTGACCTGCTCGGCACTCGCTCCGCCGCCAACGTCAAGGAAATTGGCAGGCTCGGCGCCGTAGTATTTGATGATGTCCATAGTGGCCATTGCAAGACCCGCCCCGTTTACGAGGCAGCCGATACTTCCGTCCATCTTCACGTAGCTGAGGCCCCACTCTTTCGCCTCAAGCTCCCTGGGGTCTTCTTCATCGGGGTCATGCATTTTCCGGCTCTCCGGATAGCGGAACAGTGCGTTGTCGTCAAAGTTCATCTTCACATCAAGGGCAATCACATCGCCGCCGCCAGTCACTATCAAGGGGTTTATTTCGGCAAGCGAGCATTCGGTGCCTACAAAGGCCTTGTATAGCCCGTCGATGAACTTGACCACTTTATTTACGGTTTTGCCTTCAAAACCCAAGAAATACGCTATCTTCCTTCCCTGGAACGGCAAAAGGCCCGTAGAGGGATCGACGCTCTCTTTGAGGATTTTCTCGGGGTTTTTCGCGGCGACTTCCTCTATTTCAACCCCGCCCTCCCGGCTTGCCATAAACACGACTCTTTCATTAGCCCTGTCCACGACGACGCCGAGATACAGCTCCCTAGCTATATCGGCTCCCTCTTCAATCAGAACTTTATTCACGATCTTGCCCTCGGGGCCGGTTTGGTGGGTCACAAGACGCATACCAAGCATATCATAGGCAGTT
>JADFKM010000038.1 GCA_022564935.1 Candidatus Dadabacteria bacterium | reverse complement strand
CAGCACAGGGCGCCAGTACCTGGCCCTTTTTTGCGTCTTTTCCTCTGGTACGAGATGGGAAATGACATTCGAGGCTTGGAAGCTGTAGTAACTCTTCTCTATGACCTGCACGTCGTCCCAGACAAATTCGCCGGTGAGTGAAAAACTGTATATGCCGAAGGATATTAGTAATAAGAATAGAGCGGCAAACCCCTTGCTTTCGATAAAACGCATCACGTAATTATAACACCCCCCCACCGGCTTCTGACAAATGCGATCAGTCCGGCAAAGTGTGCCGCGTTTACACATAAACCCCAAACGCACCCAAAAACGTGTGCTCTTGAAAGCCTAAGACATTTTGATGTGGATTAATCGGAGAAGGTATGATTTAATAGACAGATATGGACCATAGCGTCATCCATAGCTCAGTTGCACCCATTAGGAAAGAGCCCTGGCTCGCCGTTATCCTGTCCCTTCTGCTGCCTGGGCTGGGACAGATTTACACAGGCAGAGCGGCCAGGGGGTGGATAATCATTTCCTCGCAGATTGCGATCTTTGGCTTGTCGGGTTTGTTTCTTCTCGCCCCGTGGCGAAACCCGAAGCTCGCTGTATCTATGCTGCTGATTTTTCCTCCGCTTGTCATATGGAACCTGTTCGACGCCCACAGGTGCGGCAGAGATGCCAACGGGGCGAGCGCGGAATCGGCAAGGAAGGAAGACAAAGACCCCTGGCTTGCGGTTTTCTTATCAATCTTCATTTCCGGCCTGGGGCATTTTTATTTGAGGAGATGGAAGTACGGTATTTTGTTCCTTATCGGGGCTTTTGCCCTCTGGATTCTAGAAGAGATGTACAGTTACCCGGGCACTTTCCTCGCCTTGCTCTATTACGCTTTCGTTCTTTACCACGCTTATATTGCATCGCCTGTGCGGCGTGAAGCCACTAGGAAGCCGATTCTTAAGCTCTGTTTCACAGTTTTTTCACTATTGGCATTACTCGGCTTTTCGGGGCTGATAACAAAAAATCACCTCGCCGTCCCCTATAACATCCCAAGCAGGAGCATGAGCCCCACATTCCTGGTAGGAGACTACATGTTTGTTCTGCCCGACCCGGCAGAGATAAACCGCGGGGACGTTGTGGTGTTTACCCTTCCCGAAGGTAAAGATGAGAACGAAGGTGGGGAAACCTTTTACATAAAGAGGGTCGTGGCCCTAGCGGGAGACCGCATCGACATCGCCGAAAGGAACCTCGTAATTAACGGGAAAAAAATACCCTTACGGCCGCTTAGCGATTTTCATATACCGGTACTGGGCGAGGGGTATGAATACTTCGAAGAAAGCCTAGCTGGAAACACTCACAAGGTTATATACAGCAAGCTTAAATTAATCACCAACAGAGGAAAGTTCATCCCTGCGGAAGTCCCCCCCGGCCACGTGTTCGTAATGGGGGACAACAGGGACTACAGCAAGGACAGCAGGTTCTGGGGGTTCGTTCCTGTCGAAAACATCGTGGGCAAGCCCTACCTCATCTACTGGTCTTGGGACACCAGGCGCAGGCTGCCGGAAATAAGGTGGGATAGGATCGCGACACTCGTCCAATAGTCACCCGTATAAAGATAGGAAAACACCGGCTACAGCCGTGAGCTGCCGATGGAGGCGTACTGGGCGTCCGCCCTGACACGCTGCTCCTCGGTGAGGCGGCGAAGCACCCTCATGGACACGGGGAACTCCGTTGAAGCGCGGACTTCTATGTAGCCCTTTTCCACGGTGCGCTCGAAAATCCTCTCTCCCCTCTCGGAGCGTACGATGATAATGGTCCAGCCGTCCGCCCCCACCCCTCCAGCGGATATATCGGCGTGCTCGGCGCTGAAGTCGCCGCAGTAGTTGCACTGCTCTCGCTGATATACCCGAGCCTCCTTGAGCGGGGTCTCGATGCGCCTGCCGTCGGCAAGGTCGGTCACAATCTTGCCCTTGACGTTGAGTTTAACTACCTCGGCGGGCTCTATATCGCACTGCTCAGAGAGGTACTCATTGAAAAACCCGTCGAGCACGAACGTCTCTGTACAGCAAAGCCCTATTGTCAACTGTACGGCTTCTGCGTACTGCATGAAGTGTTTATTCTGTTTGTCGACGTTTTTCCGACCCCTTTCCTCGGCGATGTAACCCGTGCTTGCGCCGACGTTGGTGGCATAGCCCGACACCTCGCACGACACCCCGACTAGGGCGAGCTTCGTGAGCTTGTGTTTGTCGATAGCCTCTTTGAGCATAAGGGGAGTGGCGCAGTAGGTGTACCAGGACATGGCGTTTTCGTAGAGCTCTTCGGCGCTCTTCACCACCTTGGGCACGGCCTTAAGCCACATCTCCTCGGAGGGGCCGGCCACACATGCGCCGTCAATGACACCTTCCTCAAAGGCGGTGCGGAGGATCTCAGTGACGGCGCCTCCGTCCTGAGCCTTGGGAACGAAATCGCGGTTCGTGCTGCGGGCGGCGCAGATGAACCTCGTGACGCCGTAGTATTCGTCTTCCTCCCTGCTTCTATTGAAAACCCTTACATCAAGCTCTTCGGGTCTTATAGGCTTCATCCCATAGGGGCTGAGCCTCTCGCACGCGTTCGCGCACACGTCGCACCCTATCTGCTCGCTAATGGGACAGTAGTCGAAGTCCCCCTTCGGCTTTGACACATAGGGCATCATGGAGGTGTCGTCGTATTTTATAACGTCGTACGGGCAGGTGACGACACACATGGAGCAGCCGCAGCAGCTTCCAAGCGCTACCACCTCGTTCATCATCCTGTCGAATGTGATTATCTTAGACGAATCAGTGCTCATACAACTTCGCTTACAGCAGGTACTACCTTTAAATCCCTAGAGGACTGAGCCACTTTCTCTTCACCGTCGAACATCTTCAGTATTTTGTATGTGGTGGAACGCTCGGCCGGTATTCTGGCGAGCTCTCTAGTAAGGCGGCGGAACTCCTCGGGGGGGAAGTACTGGCCGTGATTGGCCCCGGCGGCTCTTGAGATCTGCTCCTCCATCAATGTTCCGCCGAAGTCGTTCGCCCCCGTTGTGAGGCAGAACTGCGCAAACTCCGGGCCCTGCTTTACCCACGAGACCTGGATGTTGTTTATCCAGCCCCTGAGCATGAGCCTCGAAACGGCGTACATCTTGAGCTGGTCGAGGTCGGTAGGGCCTCCTCTCGCAACCCCTTTCTTGTAAATCCTGGTGTTCCAGGGGATAAATCTCAGGGGTACAAACTCCGTAATACCGCCCGTCTCTTTCTGAATATCCCTTAGGATTTCCAGGTGTTTCGCCCAGTGAACGGGCTTGTCCACGTGCCCGTACATAATGGTCGAAGTGGTTCTGACCCCTGCCCTGTGTGCCTTCTTGACGATGCTTATCCACTTGTCTGTCCTCATCTTCCCCGGAGCTATTATCTTCCTTATTTCGTCGTCGAGTACCTCGGCCGCCGTCCCCGGAAAAGTGTCGTGCCCCACGTCCTTGAGCATCTCTATAAAATTCTCTTCGCTCTCGTCTATGGTCTTGGCGCCGTAGTAGATCTCAAACGGGCTGAAGCAGTGGGTATGCATCCCGGGGACGGCACGCTTCACCGTCTTGATGATCTCGATGTAGAAATGGCCATCTATGTCAGGGTGCATCCCTCCCTGCATGCACACCTCTGTGGCGCCCCTATCCCACGCCTCCGTAGTCTTTGCAGCAATCTCATCCATCGTGAGGAAATAGGCCCTCTCGTCACCCTCAGGGGCCATGAAGTTGCAGAACCCGCAATATGTGTAGCAAATGTTTGTGAAGTTTATGTTCCTGTTCACCACGTAGGTAACCACATCCCCTACGTCCTGCTTCCTGATCTCATCGGCGGCTACCGCTAAAGCCGCTATATCAGCCGTGTCCTGGAGCGTGAAAAGATGTTCCGCCTCAGCGGCAGATATTTCTCCCCCTTCCATTGACTTGCCGATTATTCTTGCCGTATTGGCGCCGACTCCTCGGAGCAGGGATTCCACCCCCTGCGCTCTGTCCTGTGTTATCAGACGTTTTACTTCTTCAAGGCGCGCTGCATCATCCATGGCTCATCTCCTGAAGTACAAAACCCTCGCTATCAACAAAATTTTTCGCTTTGCGAAGCAGGTTTGGGTTTATAAATTCTTCAATCAAGTATTCGGGGTACACGGGAAGCCTCTCTCTTAACTTCAAACCCAGCCCGGACACCACCTCTTCCATCCGCTTGACCTGAGGCCAGGGAGACTCGGGGTTCACGTAATCTATGGTTATAGGCGATACGCCGCCAAGGTCATTGACCCCGGCCAGTATGTGCAGTGGGAACTCCTTGAGGTTGAGGTTGGGGGGGACCTGTATGTTCATCTTGTCGGGGAATATAAGACGGGAAATGGCCACGGTCTTGAGCATGTCGATAAACGCCGGAGGGCAGTAGCCCTCCATCCTGATCCCCTGCTTGGGGGTGAAGTTCTGAATTATGATTTCCTGGATGTGTCCGAACTCGTCGTCCAGCTCTTTAATCGCGAAGAGCGAATCTATGCGCTCCTCCCACGTCTCCCCAATGCCCACCAAAATTCCCGATGTCCAGGGTATTCTCAGGCCGCCCGCGTCCTGCATGGTCTTCATCCTGAGCTTGGGCACCTTATCGGGAGAGCCGTAGTGGGCCTCGCCCTTCTCGAGCAGCCTGGGACTGATGTTCTCAAGCATAAGACCCATGCTGGGGTTGGTCTCCCTCAATCTACCAAGCTCCTCCGGGGTGGCCAAGCCGAGGTTTGAGTGCGGGAAAATGTCCTCGGCCAGCACTGCCTCACACATATCGATAAGGTACTCGGCGGTGCTCCCATACCCCATCTTCGCAAGGGCGTCCCTGTAGACACTGTACTTGCTCTCAGGCTTATCGCCGGTAACGAACAAAAGCTCTTTGCACCCAAGCGCCCCGCCCTTTCTCGCGGTCTCGATCACTTCATCGGGAGGGACGAAAAGGGGCCCCTCTCCGGGCTCGATCTTGAATGTGCAATATCCGCAGTTGTCCCGGCAGAGCTGCGTTAGGGGGATGAAAACATTTTTCGAGTAAGTAACAGTGCCGCCCTTAGCCCTTTCCCTCACGAGCTTGGCGGCGGCAATGAGATGCACCAGCTCGGAGTTTTTAATCTTAACCAGGCGCAGGGCGTCTTCGCGGTTTATGGTCTCCCCGTCAACCGCTTTGCTGAGAATCGATTCTAGCTCCATTGTGGGCGCAGAGGGACTCGCATCCTTCTTCAGACCGACAGGGCGCATCATTTCCCTTATACTGTCGCGCTCCAAAAGATCCCGCGCGTGTTCAACGAAAGAGGTCATCATCGGGATTCCTTAAAATCTTACTTGCGCCCTCGGTGCTTTTATCATAATTATATCCCCTTACTATCACAACGGGGACGCCTTCAGTTTTGCCGAGCAGCAGACCGGCGGCAGAAGAAACCTCATCTACCTGGGCGAGAACCGTAGCCTGAAGGTCAAAGCCTTTTGAGTCGTGCTCGCCCCTGTAGTCCTTCATCGGGCTTATTCCGTAACACCCGATCGCCACCTGAACCAGCCCGTCACGCCAGGGCCTTCCGACGGTGTCCGTCACTACTACGGCGGCTTCGATCCCAAGCTCATTCCTGAACCCCTCATGAAGGGCCCGCGCCGTACTGTCCGGCTCCTTGGGGAGCAGCAGGGCTTCTTCCCCTCCCCTGACATTGGAAAGATCTACACCGGCGTTGGCGCAGATTACACCGTGCATGTTCTCGACAATAAGCTTGCCCTTCTCCATCTTTATAATTCGAAGGGCCTCTCTTAGTATTATTTCCACGACCCTGGGGTCTTTGTCAAGAACTTTAGCAGCGCCGTATGCAAAGGGGGTAGGTTTTACGTCTTCTATCCTTACAAACCTGCCCTCGACCTTGGAGAGGATCTTGGCCGCAAATACGATTATATCCCCCTCTTTAATAGTGACGCCGCTTTGCCGGGCGGCGTCGATGACCATCCTTACTAGGTCGTCGCCCGGCTTAATCTCGGGGAGACCCTTTATGGGGATAAGATCAATGCCTCCGGCCATAGTGCGAATTTTAACCGAACGAGCGGGGGACTACAAAACGGGGTTTTCTCGATCAGGGTGGGGAAAGAGAAGTAAATAAAATAATTGATCTAAGATGAATATCCCTACTGCAGTCAATGGTACTGCGTAGTGGCAATATGTACTGTGCCGGAAATTAACGAACTGCTCATACAGTGGGAGTATATCTATAATGGCAAAAGACCCCATCAGGCGCTCAATATCAAACGCCATTGCAGTTTCTTAAAGAAAATGGCATCACACGGAGCAGAAAATCACCCCGGACTTTTGTCTCAGTGAACAAATAGTGTCTCAAAAAAGTGTCTCAAAAAAGCTTAGTTAAGCGTTTAATCTTTCTCCATCGGATACCTAACAATTTAAGTTTGCGCATCGGCACACATTAAAAAACTGATTTATATTTGCAACTTAGCCACCCATCCAGCCGACTCGAAGGCCTCATGAAACCATGTGGCACAATTATTGTATTAGTAATCGTCGAGATCTGTAACTAATAAGGAGCTAATGGCCAAATCTATGGAATATTCACACGCTTTAATACCGTAGGAAAAAGTGTTGCTGGTCGAGGACAATGACCACCTGAGAAACCTGTACGGAATGTATCTGATCATGAACGACTTCGATGTGGTGACCGCAAGCGACGGTCAGGATGCCCTCAACGTTTTGGAAAACTATACCCCGGAAATTATCATACTGGACATAACCATGCCGGTTATCGACGGATTAACATTGCTAAATATCATAAAAGGCACCGCCGGTCTGTGCAAAATTCCCGTGATAATGCTCACTGCAAACGAAGATATCCTCTCAAAATGTTTCGAGTACGGAGCATCCAGTTACATAAATAAAGGGAGCAACACTTGTAAGGAACTGGTGACTAAAATCTCGACACTTGTCAGATAAACAGTTACTGAGGGCAAAATCCGATAATCTTAGACATTACTCATAGCTAATTTAGATCAGGGGGCTAATAACCGTGATCAGATCAAAAAAACCAAAGCGCTCTTTACTCATACCTCCTCCGGCGGTAAAGGTCTTGTTGGCGGAAGACAACGATAAACTGAGAAACCTCTATTCAGGATACCTGACCAAGAACGGGTTTTATGTAAAGACTGCTAGCAATGGGGAAGAAGCCCTTAAAATCATCCTCGACTTCAAGCCGAAGGTAATCATTCTCGACATATTCATGCCCGGCATGAACGGGCTCGTACTGCTGAAGCTGCTGAAAAGAACACCGGGGTTAAAAAGGATTCCCGTGATAATGTTAACCGGAAGCGACGAGTTGCTGCCTTACTGCTTTGACAACGGTGTTAAAGGCTATGTCTATAAGGGGAGCAATACTTCTAAGGAATTGCTATCGAAAATATTCCATCTGGTAGGCTAACAACCGAAGGGAATTTATAAGGGTAAACCTTGCTGTTAGAGCGCGCCCGAACACAAGTTTTATGAGGCTCGTCTAAACTTTCTTACAACTGAATAAGCGATTGCCCTAGCTTACGTCAGACGCAAATATATGAGGTTACCCAGGGGGGAGGAAATTCTTATCATACCGCGAAGCAGATTGGGCTAGTGAAACGGGATTAATGTTGACCGATTCAAGCTCTAAATTCAAACCGCCCGGCTTTGGGTAGTGGGTCAATTTGAATTTTTTTAAGGAAACGTTTTGTCTTTCATTCATTTCAGAGCTTCGCACAGAAAGGACACTCTACAGGAAGGTGTTCTTCAACAACGTCTTTTATAAAATCCGTCATTTCCTTCCTATTGTTGAACACATCAATGTAATGGTCTTCAGTGTATTTTGCATTAGCCAGCATGTAGGCATTTAGGATGTCTTTACCAGTATCGAAGATAAAATCTTCGTGATACTCACATGATTTCAAGACACCAGCTTCAAGTGCGATTTGAATCGCAACATTTTGTTTACCTTCTTGTTCTTCCATTAAACGTTTAACTCCACCCATTGAATCCCTCCAGCTTCAATTTCATCGTTTTAAAACATTTTTTAAAGTATAGACAAAGGACATCAACTGTGCAATAATATTTATATGCCTAAGCGCTCAAGAAAGAAGTCTGATGACGTAAATGTAATAGCTAAGATTATAGTCGAAGAAACCACCGAGAAAGAACCGTCCGAAGAAAAACCTGAAAAGAACCCTGCCGCTGTAGCTCTTGGAAGGCTGGGGGGTCTCAAGGGCGGCAAGGCTAGAGCCAAGAAGCTATCAGCTGAAAGACGCAAGGAAATTGCCCAGAAAGCGGCTAAAGCAAGGTGGGGTCGTTAATTTTGTGGTTCTTTAAAATCTAACAATAGAGTGTTACCATATTGAGGTCTCGCACGGTTGAGTTTCCACTCAAAATCATTCCAGTCAACACATCCTTTCATTAGAAATATCGTATTTGATAACAATTCTTGAAGTTCAGGATGACCAAAATCCCTTGTTAAATGTTGATGGTACTTTCTTGCTCTATTACCAGAAAGTAACCGAGGATTTTTAATTTTAAGTTCTTTTAATACTCCTGCTTCCAATCGTGAATAAATTATAAAATTTGTCCAGTGACCGACGTAACTAGGTTTTTGTCCATGCGCAGAAGGGGGGTAAGATATACCCTTTAAGCGGAAAAGCTCTTTATAAAATTCATCAGGAAATATCTTAGTCCATTTTGCATAATCATCGGTCAGATATTTGTCGAGAATTGCCTGTAGGGCAAGGCGATCTCTTACCTCTTGATAACCTGTGGCTTCATCGACTAGGGCTACAATGCCTACATGAGCTAAACCTCTCATGATAAAATCACATGCTCTAACAATATGTTGATATTGACTAGGTACTTTTTTGCCCTCGGATAAACAAGAATCTCTCATCTTTAGATATACTTCGGCAACCTGTGGCAATAATTCGGCATCATAACCAACCATGCGTTTACCGCTTTTCAATTTAAAAAATATTGGAGTGGTCGATTGTGATAACTCCTCGGAAATAAAAGGTTTTAATGCTTCTGCTTGTAAAAAAAACGGGATTCCGTCGACAGTGCTAAGTACGCCAGTTCCAGCCTTTGGAGAGCGAGAACGCCCTAAGGCTTTCAAAAAGGTAGATTGAAACAATAACCTCTTACCATTTAGCAAAACAGCAGCAGATATTAACTTTTCTCCGATTTTGAAATCGCCTTCAAATTCTGCCCGTGGCACATCTGAATCCCATCTGCTCAATGCGGCCTTTCTTGCTATGTCTTTACGTCGTTCAGGCGTTAGCGCCTCTGCTCGTGCATAGCCCCCTTTTGATCTATTTTTCTTATCAGCTTCTTTCATGCAAGCATCTCCATAAATATTATATGCTTGCATTATAACTGATGCAAGCATATAATGTCAAGAAATACTATTGCTTGCTAAATATACTTGACAATGCTTGAGCGGTCAAGTATAGAAAAACAAATACAAATAATATCAGCTTTAGTTGAGGGTAATTCCATAAGGGCTACATCCCGAATGACGGGAGCGGCAAAGGGTACCGTTACAAAACTCTTAATTGATATAGGTAAAGCATGCTTGATGTTCAATTCCTCGTTATAGGTGAGAATTATTGCTGAAATAGGTGCTTTTGTCTTTGGGAACTTCGAATAATCCGTGCCGCTCATATCTCGCTCAACTATTGCAGATTCCCCTTTCCTTTGCCTTCTTAAGCCAGTCCCAGTGGGTTTGAATTATAGTCTCTATTCCGCTGTAAGCGGGCCTCCAGCCCAGTTCCGCCCTGACCTTTTTGGAGTCGGAAACAAGCACCGGAGGGTCCCCCTGTCTTCTATTATCGGTAGCCACGTTAATTTTCGCTCCGGTCACCTTCTCGCACTCCTCCACTATTTCCTTAACCGAAAAACCCCTAGAATTGCCCAAATTAAACACCTCAGACCTGCCCGTTTCCATAAGACGCTCCATAGCAAGCACGTGAGCTTCAACTAGGTCGGCCACATGTACATAATCCCTGATGCATGTGCCGTCGGGGGTGTCGTAATCGTCGCCGAAGATTCTAAATTCCGGTTTGAGTCCCAGAGAACTCAGCAGCACGTTAGGAATGATATGCGTTTCGGGACTATGCCACTCGCCTATCTCGCCCTCCGTGTCGCAGCCCGCTACATTGAAATACCTGAGGGAGACGTGTTTCAGTTTGCCCAACCTGTCGTACCAATCCAGCACTTTCTCAACAGCCAGTTTTGTTTCGCCGTAAGGACTTATAGGCAGCCTTGAGTGGCTCTCGTCAATCGGGATTTGAGATGGGAGTCCGTACACAGCGCACGAGGAAGAGAAGATAAAGTGCTTTATTCCGAACTCCAAGCATGAGTTTATGAGGTTTATGCCGCCCGAAATATTGTTATCAAAATACATCTCAGGCTTCTCAACCGACTCCCCCACATATGCAAGGGCGGCAAAATGCATGACGACCTCAATATTGAACTTCTTGAATATCTCGATGAGCCTCTCTCCATCCCTTATGTCCCCAATAACGGAATCGCTCAATAAAGCCCACTCGTTACCCCTTGACAAATTGTCGTATATGACGGGATTGTGGCCTAAACCCTGAAGCCTCTTAACCGCATGAGAGCCTATATAGCCGGCACCTCCCGTTACAAGAACATTCAACTCATTTCTCCTAGGAACCCCTCACGAACCGGATAAAATAGCATCGAACTCCCTTATCATCAGCTCGGCAACCCTCCCACTCTCATATGAGCTTTCAACAAGGCTTCTTCCTCTCGAAGACAATCTCCCGGCTAGCCCCCGGTCGTCAAGAACGGATTTAATACCTCTGTAAAGCTCTTCGGCATCATCGGTTAGACTGCGATTCCTGATTAGCGGGTGCTGCATTAGTCGCTTTGTGCTGCTGGAAATACTGTTCCCTTAGCTCCTTTTCTTGCTCAGTTAGGCCGTAGTCTGTTGCTCGAAAGGCCTGCTGGCCGCCTTTATCTTCGGGCTTCAGTGATACAAGCACGCCAAAAAGCTGCTCCTGAAAGCCTTGGAGATAACCGATGACCGATTGAGCGAAAAGGCCGTACTCCCACCTGAGAGTGTTGATGTCCTTGTGAGGATTGTTCAGATTGAAGAGGGCGTTATAGACGAGAAAAACGCCATTCGTCTTTGACTTTATATCGTTGAAAATCGCAACTAAGGAATTTGACAGAGGCTCTTTCGAAGCTTTCCTGTAGCGCCACTGAAGTAGGTTGAAGACCAAAGAAATAATGGTCGAGCAGATAAAGAAGATCTCTAGACCAGTTAAACTCAGCAATGTTTGATGCATCACACAGAACCTCCTCCTGAATCTCCTGGGACCTAATTATTATACGGAATTTTCCGCATAATTACCCTAATTAATAATTTATAAAGAATAACTCGGTACACTATTTTTGGATAATTAACAAATGCCCATTTAAATTAACTTGACAAGCAGAAGTTAGAGCGATATGTAGAACAACCTACCACGCTCTGTATCTTTGACCCGATGGTTATCTGAGCATTTACAATAATTCACAATAAATTAGGGTAAAGTCCACTATCTCGTCAAATTTTCATCCAAAATCGCTTTCTCCTTATAAACTACATTGGAAATTCCTCTCCCAGTACTCAGTGTAAGTTTGAACCTGATAATCTTAAAAGTTATTATTTATGAGACTGTAGTACAATGAGCTTCCCTGCATTAAAAAAATCGCTAAAGAGAACCCCACTCTACCTCCTTTACAGAAGAATCAAAACCGTTAAATATTTCTTTAGATTCGGGCATAAATTCGGGTACACAAAAACTGCCAAATTAATTTTTAAACTCCTTAAAGGAGGGGGCCCGGATGAAATATATTTGCCGGAGATCTCTAGACCCATTCATGTCCGAATCAGCACTTCCGATTTCCCGACGCTGAACAAGATATTTATCGACGAAGAATATAAGCTGCCGGTCAACATCGAACCTAAACTGATTGTGGACGGTGGGGCAAATATCGGTTGCGCTTCCGTTTTCTTCGCCAACAGGTACCCCGGCGCGCAAATCATTGCCATTGAGCCCGAGGAATCGAACTTCTCTTTGCTAGAGGTGAACACGAGACATTACACGAACATACGTTTAATTAAAGCTGCTTTATGGAACAAAAACGGCAATTTGAAAATCATTGAGTTTGAAGAATACAAAAAATGGGGCTTTAGAGTCGAAGAAACTCAGAGTTTCAACTCAGATACAATAAAAGCCATTACCCTGACAGATGTTTTAAAGAAACCCCAATATGATCGAATCGACATATTAAAGCTCGACATTGAGGGTGCAGAAAAAGAAGTCTTTACAAACAATTACGAAGAGTGGCTTCCAAAAGTAGGGGTAATTATTATTGAGCTGCACGACCGATTTAAACCCGGCTGCAGCGAAGCATTTTACAGCGCTACTGGAAAATACGGCTTTGATGAATTCAGAAAAGGCGAGAACATTATCTTAATCAGCTCTTCGCTCAAAACACGAGAGTATTAATAAGCCCAACAAGGGAAACATTTTAAATCTTCGCTTCAGATTCAAAATCTTTGAGTTGTACATAAAAGTCGGAGAGCGACATAACCTTCAGTAATCATTATAGAATATGAAGCAGCATTGATAGCCCACATACAGCTCCGCTACCTCACTTACATAAAGCTACTATAAAAATCCATAAATGCACACTCTCTACGAACACTGATTCTAAATCAATTCAACATCGCCAATATCCACTTCAGTGGCTACAGAGCGCTTAATCATATCAATGGACAATATTAATTCCTGGTTATGATTTCCTTTACACAGTTTATAAAAGATATTGCATGCATATCTAATTTTCGCGGTACAGCTTTTGGGTGAGGCTCAGGCTCAGTGGAACTCTCACTTGCCGTGGTATAAAAACAGGGGGAAGGTCAAGCCCTTTACCCGCCACGAAACTTCGTTTTTTATATCCCCTTAAGACTCTTAAGGACAATTACGCTACCGTAATATATCACCGGCTCTCCTAACCCCGCGATTTCGATACTTCGGTGTTCATTCGGCAATCTCCATCCCACTGCGCTTCTTCCTTTCGGTGTACGATGCTGCCAAGCTAACAAACGAAACCAAAGCGCCGGCTACAGCAAACCCCAAATACGCCCACGACGCTCCGATGAAGGAATGCTCAGGCACAAGGATTAAAAGGAGAAGCACGTATACAATAGTCGACGTTAAGGTGGAATATGTCCTCAATCCGGGCTTGCCAAAGGCAAGAAGCCCAGGGACGATCCAGAACGTAATCTGAGTAATAAACACCGCCACGGCGACTATCCTCAGTGCCGCCGCCGCGGGCAAATAGTCCCTTCCGAACACAAGACTCACCACGACTTCGGGGAATATTATCAATACAGCGGCAATGGGGACGAGAACGTAGCTCATATGTTTAGTAGATTCCCTTATGAGCTTCTTAAAATCTCGGAGGGCATTGTCAGCAGACATTTTAACCAGCTCCGGGTATATCACCTCATACACGGGCTGAATTATCCTCGTCATCAGCCTAGTTACCGACCTTGCAATCTTGTAGAACGCCACCGCCTCTTTCCCCGAGAAAAACCCCAGCACAAGGGGGCCCAGGTTGTTGTCGTTGGCAAGCTTCAGCGAGCCCGCAAAACTGGTGTTGACCGTGAACCATCCAATCTCCTTCCATTGCCCTTTAATTAAACCCAGCCTGGCAAGCCACCACTTGCCGAGACCGTTCCGGCTGAGCGTCGCACCCACAAACCATATCCTTATAACGAAACCGCCAAAAAATGAAGCGACCATCGAGAGCAGCACCCATTCAATGCCCAAATCCATTTGCAGCACTACCGCTATGAGCGCCAGGCTGAAGATATTGGTAAATGAGGCTATAAACGCAAGGACTTTGAACCTTTCAAACACCCTGAGAACGGCATCAGACGTGTTGTTTACCATTAATATCAACAGGCTGAGGGAATATATCCACACCAGATTCTGGATTCCTGGGGATTTTAATATATAAGTCACTGCTAATTCCGATGTCAGCACAACCACGCAAAACCCGACGATACCGCTAGATATGTCAAGCAGGTATGACAGCTTTATCATCGAAGCTGCCTTGTCCTTCTCGCCGCTTGTCCAGAACGTGCCTATGTATTTTGTTGCGGTCTCCCACATCTTCCAGTCAAACAAATTGCCGACTATGCTCACATATGCAATCACCAGGGTCATCAGACCGTAATCTGCAACCCCAAGCACCCTGGCAAGCAAAATGGTCTGAACTGAAAAACAAACGCTGGCGAAGGTTTTTCCGGCGAATAGCCACGACGCGTTACGAAAAAGGCGGGATGTTATATTGGGAGATTCGCTCATTCTAGGGACATTGTAGATTACATGAATTTCGGAGCTTGTTGTAGATCAAGACAACCCGTACCGGGCTCCAGCTGTGTATGAGGAATAAGGGGCACCGGTGGGATAAGGGCGATATCGCTTTTATTTTTGACGCGCCAACCCACTAAAAAGCCCGGCATTCGGAGATTCGAGCAAGGCAGTTTTTTCATTTATAATCTTGTGCCATGAATGTGTTCTTCGGCTCCACATTGGGCAAGGATACCCGTAACATCTCAGGGAAACCCATTTCCTACGACGAATCCGGCTTAGGGACTTTGCTCGACGGAGAGATATACAATACTGCCGAGCTGCGCAGAGACTTAGAAGCCGCCGGGTTCGGATTCGATACCACCACAACCCCCTCGCAGCTAATTGCCAAAAGCATACAAAGCCTGGGGAGAGAGCTGCATCAAGAAGTTAAACGGTGCGTTTTCGATATGCTTTCATGACAGGAGCAAAGATACCTTATATATAGCAAGGGACCACGTAGGTAGAAAACCCATTTACTATGCTACCCGGAACGGAAAGATAGTATTCTCATCTAAGATCTCCCCAATCCTTAAAACCCCAGGGATCTCAAGGGATATCGATCTAAGCGCCTTAAACTGTTATCTCACCTACCGATACATCCCCGAAGACCTCTGTATTTTCAAGGATATAAGGAAGATTCCGGCCGGCTGCGCCTTACGGTTCACCCTCGGCTCAGGAGAGACCGAGATGACACGATACTGGGAGCCGCCCACTGTCGAGTCGAGCGGTATGAGCGAAAGCGCCCTCCTTGACGAACTCGAAGAGATACTCCTTGACTCAGTAAGGCTGCGTATGAACGGGGACCAAAACACGGGCGCCCTGCTCAGCGGCGGACTCGACTCTAGCCTCATCGTGGCCGTAATGAGCAAACTCTCTTCGAAGCGAGTAAAAACCTTTACTATTGGCTTCAAGGACGATAAGTTCAGCGAAATACCGTTTTCGAGAATCGTCTCGCGGCACTTCGGAACGGACTCCGAGGAATTTGTGGTCGAGCCCGATTTCGACTCCCTGGTGAAAGCCGTCTCCCTATTTGACGAGCCTCTTGCCGACCCATCCATTTTCCCCTCGTACTTTGCGGGGAAACTCGCAAGCTCCCACTGCGACAGCATCATATCGGGAGAAGGGGCAGACGGTCTTTTCATCGGGTTTAGAAGCCACCGTCTATCGATAAAATACAGAGATTTCAAAAAATATATACCCCCTCCGCTGAGCTGGCTTTCAGGAGCGCTTGCCGCATTTATATCGCAGGAAGTCAAGTGGAGGATCTTTCTCGACAACCTAACCCCCGAGGAGTTCTTCTTAAGAAGGATGATGGTTTACAGCGCTCCCCTTAGAGAGAAATTGCTTCAGGGCTGGGTGCTTGAGGAGCTTGGGGACCGGTTTCACGAGCCCGAAAGACTGGGAGCCTCCATAATGGGATCCTACGACGGCACACTCACCGGCAAGATGGGTTATCTTAACTTCAAATCCGACCCCGACGACATTCTGTATAAACTGGACAGAATAAGCAGCCATCTCTCATACGAAGTCCGAACGCCTTTCTTAGACTCCAGGATGGTGGAGTTCGCCTTCGGCAAGGTTCCGGGCGATTTGAAGCTAAAGCAGGGCACCACAAAATACCTGCTGAAAAAGCTGGCGAAAAAGTTCCTGCCCCCCGAGCTCCCCCTTGAGAGAAAAAGGGGTTTTAACCCCCCGTTTTCCAGGTGGCTAAAACACAACTGGAGTGACTACGCACGGGACATCCTTTTGAGCGGGGATGAGGGTTTTTTCAACAGGGACTATATTGAGAAGCTTCTTAAAAGGAATAAAAGCGCCGTTTCCGATGAAGGCAGGAGAATATTCTGCCTGCTTGTATTCAAGATTTGGGAACAAAACGTCTTAAGCGGGGATACTTGACCACAAGGAACATCTTCATAGTCGCAGCCGCACGGTACTTAACACGGTCTTTTATGTAAAACTCAGCATAAATTAATGGGCATGAATGTAATATGATAATTGAAATCCACCCTTCATCCGAGAGAGGAATTTCCGAACACGGATGGCTGCATAGCAGGCACAGTTTTAGTTTTGCCAACCACTACAACCCCAATCGAGAGGGCTTTGGCTTGCTTCGTGTCCTGAATGAGGACATAGTGGAGCCCGGACGCGGTTTCGGAATACACCATCACAAAAACATGGAAATTGTCTCCATCGTGCTCGAGGGCGCCTTGGAGCATAAAGACAGCATGGGCAACAGTGGAATAATTCCCGCCGGAGATGTACAAGCCATGTCGGCAGGGCGCGGTGTCGAGCATTCCGAGCACAACGCTTCAAACTCCGACATTGTGCATTTTCTTCAAATTTGGGTTCACACTAAAGAAAAAGATATCGAGCCTAGACATGAGCAAAAGTCATTTCCAGCCGAGATGAGGAAAAACGCTTTACTCCCAGTTGTATCAGGCATAAAGAGTGATGAGACCATTTACATTCACCAGGATGCCGGCTTTTTCGTAGGGAGTCTGGACGAGGGAATTTCGGTCTCTCACAAGACCGGTGAATCCAAACTAGGAGTTTACGTTTTCACTATTAAAGGCGGAATTACCATAGACGGGTATGAACTCGAAGACGGAGACGCCGCTGCAATAACCGATTCGGAACTTATTAATCTTACAACGACTAAAAAATCGGATGTTCTAATAATAGAGGTTCCCATGAGTTAAAACGTAACTTCAAGCCCAGCTCATGCCCAGTATCGGACTAGTCGAGCCATTCCATGCTTAGAAATAATCTTCTGATACAGCGAACGCCGCAAAGCGCTAAATACAGGTATCGAGAATCACCTTAACGAAGCGCAGCTTACCCTCGCTGCGCTTGCCTGCGTTCCACTCCTCTATAGCGGTGCCGATATCGCCAGACACACGCTCCCAGTCCGCCGGGCTCTGGACGTACAGGACGCTGAACTTCCCGGCAAGCCTCTCGGGAATGTAGCTCATCGCCTCGTTTAATAACTCCCCTGGTATCGGCATTCCCGGAAAGCTCGCATAGCGCCGGCTCAAGAAGTTTTTGACCTTCTCTCTATTAACCGCCGTTTCTTTGTCCATGTCAAAGGCCTTATTTAAGAGTACCTGCCGTCACCCTTTTTAATAAACATCAAGAAGCGGCGTGGTCATGAATATTTCAGCTATCCATTCAGTTTTAGATTCGCAGCTCTTTATCCCTTAACTCAAAAAAAGCATTCCCGGAACAGACGCTACTATCACACCAAGCGTCACGCGGTTCATTTGAAACTGACCAATCTTCACAGAATTCCAACTATATACAGCCCCGAGACTACTCACTACTTCTTACCTCTCCCTCCCCAATCGGCGAGAAAACGCTCAATGCCCACATCGGTAAGGGGGTGCTTGAAGAGCTGTTTGAACACTTTATGCGGAATGGTTGCCACATGTGCTCCCATCTTAGCGGCTTCTACCACGTGCATGGGGTGGCGAATGCTCGCCACCAGCACCTGCGTCTTATAGTCGTTGTTCCGGTATATCTCGAGAATCTCCCTGACAACATCCATGCCGCTATTTGAGACGTCATCCAGCCTGCCCACGAACGGACTGACGTATGCGGCCCCGGCTTTGGCAGCTAGAAGGGCCTGTGCGGGAGAGAAAACCAGGGTTACATTCACATTGATGCCTTCATCGGACACCGTCTTCGTGGCCCGTATACCATCCTCGGTTAGCGGCAGCTTAACCACGACGTTGGTATGGATCGCTGCAAGCTCCCTGCCCTCTTCGATCATCCTCTCCACATCGGCGGATAGCACCTCCGCACTCACCGGGCCTTTAACCAACTCACAAATTTCAAAGATACGGTCTTTGAAAGCGCCCTGCTGTCCTTCTCTTGCGACAAGTGTCGGGTTTGTGGTTACGCCGTCGAGCACCCCACTGCTGGCGGCGTCTATGATTTCATCCATGTTAGCGGTATCCAGAAAAAATTTCATTTCCCAATCCTCAGTAGCTATAAGTCCTTACTATACCATAGATTGCCGAGGCGAGTGAACACAATATTTGAGTATGTCGTCGCGGACAATTGACAAATCCGCCGGGGTGTGCAAAATATAACGTCCACTTTTTGAAACACATGAAGTTAGGAATGGCAAACAGGATAAAATCCGCTGTAAAGAAACACCGTCAGAGCCTCAAGAGAAGGGCTAGGAACCAGCATGTGCGCTCGTCCCTCAGAACGATAATCAAGAAATTCCACGCTCTCATTGAAAGTAACGACACCGAGGGCGCTTCCACTGCTCTCAGGGACGTCGTCAGGACGTTAGACAAAGCCGCAACAAAGGGTGTAATTAAAAAAAGAACCGCGTCCAGGCGCGTGTCGAGACTCTCAATAATGGTGCATAAACTCCAAGCCTAACCCATGCATCCTCCGGAGCTTTCAACCCCTCCGTACTTCCCTTTAACCGCAAACCTGTAGAACTTCCTATCCCTCTACTCAGTTTGCGCCGTCGCACAGCTCCAGAACGAGCTTTGTCATTACATTCTCGACCGGGACATAGGAAGACTTGAGCATCCTGTCGCCCTCGCTTATCAACTCGTTTACCTTTCTTATATCTTCGATGGAAAAATTCTTCTCCTGTTGTCCATTTTAGTTTTATCTGCCATATATAGGTACCCTGCTGGCAAAGTTTTCCTCTGTAATACCCATCCCATCCAATGGCATGGTTGGTTGATTCGAATATCAACTCGCCCCATCGATTGTACATCTGCAAGAGATATTCGGTTACCCAGCTTGTAATGGGATAGAACACATCATTATCAAAGGAAGTGGGGTCATAATAACCGCCCGAAGATCCATTGGGGTTAGGGGTAAACGCATTTGGAATAAGGAGATCTATATCAGGTGCATCGATACGTATATCTTTAACATATTGCCCCTCACAGCCATCCTGAGAAATGATTGTCAGTGTTACCTGATAGGTGCCAATATTCATAAAGGTATGTGTGGGATTCATCACAGCATCGGTACCACCATCTCCAAAGTCCCATGACCATGATGTTGCATCCGAAGATCCATCATTAAACACTGCATCAAGTCCTACACTGGCAGAAGTAAATGAGGCAACCGTAGGCGTACAGGGAACGGTATTGTCAAATACGGTTACCAACATACAAATCGAATCTGTACTACAGGGATTGGTGGTTACCAAACACACGTTGTATGTTCCGTCTGCTGCATACGTGTATACCGGGTTTTGGGAAGTAGAAGTATTACCATCTCCAAAATCCCAGGCCCATGAAACAACATCAGTGGATTGATCCGAAAATACGACCGTTAAGTCGAATGTAAGC
>JADFKM010000005.1 GCA_022564935.1 Candidatus Dadabacteria bacterium | reverse complement strand
TATTGTGGCCACGGAATCCTTCTTTACGGGAGTTCCCCGCTCTATCTCTATCTCGACCGCTATGTTGTTATTTCCAAGCTTTACGGCGGAAACCTTACCTACCTCGAGTCCGGCAAGCTTAACCGGGTTGCCGGGCTTAAGCTCGCCGATAGCTGAAAAATAAGTTTTTAATGTGTAGTGCCGCTGTAAAAAGGGTATTCCGTTCAAGAGCTCAAACACTACCCCCAGTATTACCAACGCAATGAAAAAGAAAATTCCCAGCTGAATTTCTTTACTCATAGATACCATACCCCCTTTGATTTATAGACTCCTTAAAAAATCCCTGGTTATTGAGTTAGTACTGCGTCTTAGCTTCTCGGGCGCGCCTATTTCAATTATACTGCCTTCGTCCAAAACCGCTATCCTATCGGCTACATAGAAAGCAAGATATACGTCATGAGTGACGACTATTTGTGTCACCACAAACCGCTTTCGGAGTTTCAGTATTTCGTCTCCAATCGTGTGGGTCATCATCGGGTCGAGCTCTCCAGTGGGCTCATCGTATAAAATCAGCTCGGGACTCATCGCAAGCGCCCTGGCAATCGCAACCCTTTTCTTCATTCCGCCGCTCAGCTCCGAGGGCATCACGTCCTCTTTTCCCTCAAGACCGACTACGGTGAGAGTTTCTCTCACAACATCCCTAATTTCCTCTTCCCCGTAGATGCGATGCTCCCTCAGGTAAAGCGCCACATTATCACCCACAGACAGGGAATTGAACAAAGCCGCAGATTGAAACACAATGGCGAGAGTGTGCTTCTTCCTGAACTCCTGGTCTTCGACATCGATTTCCCCTACTGTAACGGCTCCCGAATCGGGCTTCATAAGACCGATGATATGCCTTAGGAGCACACTCTTGCCGGTGCCGCTTTTGCCGAGAATAACCAGAGTTTCGCCAGGAGTAACTTCAAGATTGAGGTCTCTCAGGACGAGGTTGTCACCAAAACTCTTGTTAAGACTTCTAATTACCACTCCAACGGCTTCAACGCTTCTTCCCTGCCGATATTTTTCCCAGACAAAAGGCTCATTTACGGGTTGCGTCATGCGGGCACCTTAGGTGTGATTATTTCCTAACCCAATCCTAAACTTAACAAAGCACTTGTCATGAGATAATCGGATACGAGTATTAAAACAAACGAGAGGACAACGGCGCGCGTAACAGCTGTGCCTATTTCCCTTGGCCCCCCCCTGGTCCTAAGCCCGATATAGCAGCATACGGTTGTAATTATAATACCAAACACCAATGACTTGACCAAGCCGTTGATTACGTCTTTGAACTCGACGAGGCTTGAAAGATTGTTGTAGTAAATCTGGAACGAGACGTTTATCGAGGGATTAGTTGAAGCTACAATCGCTCCCCCCAGCCACCCGATAACGTCCATGTATATCACGAGAAGCGGAAGTGCTATGATGGCGGCAAGCAGCCTAGGCATCACAAGGTACCTGACGGGATTGATGTCCATGGTTCTCAAGGCGTCAATCTCGTCGTATACGCTCATCGAGCCTATCTCAGCCGTCATCGCAGAGCCCACCCTGCCCGCGATTAAGATCGAGCCCATCACAGGGCCGAGCTCCTTTACCAGAGATAAGCCTATGATCCCACCCAGGTTTTCCTGAATCCCGTATTGGGCCAGCTGCGGGCCGGATTGTAGTGCAATCACACCCCCGATAAACAGAGATATAAGGGCGGCTACGGGAAGGGTCTTGTTGCCTATCTCAACCATATGGGCGAACACTTTATCCCTGTTCCGCACAGCGGCCTTAGACCAGTACATGCTTTCTAGAAAAAGCGCTATCAGCTCCCCGGTTGTTTGAAAAAAAAGGTAAACGGCGTTCACCGCCCTTCTCCTTCCCGGCCGTTAGAATTTTTAGTAGATGAAATCTTAATCGGGATAAACAAAAACCTCACGGTGGTTTTTTGCTCGTCACGAGAATACCCAAACAAGCCCCCAAGAAACGAAATCTTCTTTTCGCTGTCTATGTTGCTGTATGAAAACACGGGAACTATAGGTCTGAAGCTCACCTTTATCCCTTTTTTGCTCTTGTGGGTTTTGAACATATTCCACAGAAACTCAGACTCCTTTGTGCCATCGGGCTCGCTCCTCCACGTAAATATCCTCCAGAGGGAAGAGTAGTTTTTCTCGATGCCTTCGTTGGAGTGTAAGAACGGCTCGAATATCGAGAGGAAGTGCAGTCGCCTCTCTCCGGTCGCATCTCTTGAGTATGTGAACAGCGGCCACAGGTCAATTCTTCTCCCGCTCCTCCCGCCTTCTATAATGGGCTCTTCTTTTATATCGGAGTATATAAATAGTAGCACCCTGTCGCGCCTTCTTTTATAGTCGGCGAAATATGCCTCGCTATACCTGTATATAGGCCACAGAATAAACCCGTCTTTGTCATGTTTGCCCACTTCTTTTGAATAAATCGGGAAGAACCTGTTCTGTCTCTTCGAGCCCCTCGTGACGTTTAGAATGGGCCAGGGAACATCCCACCTTTCAATGTCCTTGTTCTTATCAACGATGTGATTTATGAAAGGCCACATGTATGTCGTGTACTTCTTGTTCTCCGTTTGAACAGACGAGTAGAAAGGCAGGATCGATAATGATTTTACCTCCTCTCCGTAAAAAACCCCTCTTTTTGATGCGAAGATAGGCCACAGGGCAAACTTTTCATCGAGCTGATCCTTCTTCTCTCTAAATCCGAACAGTGGCCATATTCTCATTCCCCTCTGCCCCTTTCCGCCGTAAAATGCCAGTATGGGCCATAAAAAGTTTCTATTAACTTCCCCGTCTTTCCTCGTCTCCATAAAGAGGGGGAACATGATAAAAGTTATCTCGTCCTTAAAGAACTTGTTCTTAAGCCGGCCCGCGATCGGGAACAGCGCCAAATAGTTATTTTCTTTATTCTCGGCACTTTTTTTAAACAAGAAGGGGTACAGGGCAAATTCCTTTTCCTTAAACCCCGTTTTGGTAGTCGTGACGTTAAGCTCCATAAGGTGAAATAACGCATGGATGTAAAGCGCGTCAGGCTTCTTCCTGAAGCCCGCAAAGGGGAACATCAACGTAAAACGCTTTGATTTTTTGCCGCTATCGCTAGAGTAATGAAAAAGGGGCTTGATCCCGAGCTCCATTCCCTCCGGGCCGGCTCTGTACTTAATAACGGGGCCGAGCATTTCTATATCTATGGAATGAGCTTCCTCGTCCTTCTCAATATCCACGAGAGGTCCGAGACTGAACTCCCAGCCGGCGTATGAAGTCGTATGAAACATGAGCAGCATGATCAGGGCACAGGGATAAAAAAAACTGAGGTTTTTCATGGCACATCATACCGATAACAGAAGATATTAAAAATATAGCATCCAAAGCCCATTTTATTCACAGACGTACTTTCTCGACACGCGCCTCCCCGTATTAGACAACAATTCGTAAGAAATGGTCCCCGCCCACGTGGAAACGTCGTCTACAGTAACTACTGCGTCCCCAAACAGAACGACTTCCTCTCCCACTTCCACACCCGGCACGTCCGTAACGTCAATTATGGTCAGGTCCATGCAGACGGCCCCTACCACCGGCGCCCTCTGTCCCCTGACCGAAACCGAGGCGTTATTGGAAAGGGTTCTCATATAACCATCCGCATATCCGATCGGGAGAACGGCCAAAAGCGTTGGTCTTTGAGTGAGGAATGTCCCTCCATAACTCACGGCGGAGCCCTTTGGAGCCTTTTTGATTTGAACGACTCTGGATTTCAGCTTCATAACTGGCCTGAGTGCGTGGCCGGGCAGCTGTGAAGAGCCGTAGAGCATTATGCCGGGGCGAACCATGTTCAGATGTGTTTCGGGGAATCGTTGTATTGCCGCGCTGTTTGCAAGGTGAAGATACCGGGGGCGAAAACCGACTTTCTTCACGATAGCCGCAATCTTTGTAAATTGCTCGAGTTGTTTCATTGTATGGGTAGCGTCATCAAGCTCTGCGCTTGCAAAATGGCTGAATAGGCCCTCCATCCTGATGTTATCCAGTCCTGAAATTCCATCGAGAAAGTCGGCAATCTCATCAACATACACCCCGAGTCTGTTCATCCCCGTATCGACTTTTAAATGAAATCCTAGCGATTTTTCTCTTTTCCGTGCGGCGCTGTTCAATGCGCGAGCAACCGAAACTGAAAACACGGCAGGTATCAGGTCGTTCCCAACCACTGCTTCAGCCTCTTCTTCCACTACACCACCAAGCATCACAATCGGCTTGGTTATACCCGCTCCCCTAAGCTCAAGGGCTTCATTAACCGTAGCAACCCCCAGCATGTACGTGCCTTCGTTCACAAGCGCCCTGCTTATGGGTACGGCTCCGTGACCGTATGCATCGGCCTTAACAACCGACAGTATGTCCATCCCCGCCCCAACAGCAGACTTAACATATCGAAAATTCTCCCTGAGGGAATTTAGATCGATCTCAGCCCAGGTCGGTCTCATATTAATAAATCATTTATATATCCGCCTTTCTAACTATGGCTCGAAACTGTCATCTAAAAACTGAGAAATATATCCCTAGCATCCTTGGATTGTAGCTGAGATATTGTCGTAACCTTGTCACTGAACTTCATCAGGGTGCGCGGCGTCTCGGTCTTATTGAGGTCGATCAATACGGAAAATACCTGGAAGTCAAGCCTGGACTTTTCAGTCAAGAAGTGCTCAAGCCACGGCTCAGTAACGTCACACTCCCCGTCCGTTATAAACAGCACGTCGCTTCTACCGTATACTTCCTCACTCAGCAAATAGAGGGCTTTTTGAAGGGGTAATTCAAAATCCGTTCCGCCGCCGGGAAAATAATCGGCAAGCTCGAGCAGCTGCGGCTCGGTCAATGTCTTCCCCGCCCCGACACTTGAGCTGAACACACGCAAGTCGTACTCGCTGGAGGAAAACACAACAACGCTGAACTTCCTTTTCTGCCTCTTAGCCAACTCGTGAATGCTCAGGCAAAGGGCCTTTGACCACAGCTCTTTATCCCCCGCCATTGAACTGCTACAGTCAAGGCACACAATAACAGGGCCCCTTCCCGTCTCATCTTTAAGATAGTAGCGCAACAGCCTTTGTTCCACATACCTCTTCAGGAAATCCTTTCTGAGAACCGGGTGCCGGAGAGTTACAAGCTCTGAGGGGATGATATAGCCGAGCTCGCTGCCGTATGAAATGCCGTATACCTCGCTCCCCCGCTTTGACCACACCTTCCTGCGGGCATTAAACATCTCCTGGTTCAGCGCTCCAAGCATTAGGGATATTCTTTTCAATTTCTCGTTTTTAGACAAACTCTCGGCAAGGTCTAATTTTTCTCCAACCGGCTTATCGCTCTCGGAGCTTCCTATAGCGGCTCCCCACTGCATCAGCTCCTTTTCAGCATCATTTATCCTTTCCTCAGCCTTTCTCATAGAGGAGTCGACCAGCTTGTCTAACTTAATATCGATATTATCAAGACGTTTATCCTGTGCCTCTTCAAGCTCCTCCAGCTCCTCTTGTTGTCGGGACAGTGTCATTTCGTTTTCCTTTTTCCCCTTCTCGAATGACTCATCGAGAGAATCGTCTATGTCCTCGTTCTCCTCAACCTCCTTCCAGGTCTCGTTCTCCATTGCGAGCTCTTCGTACCTCTCCTCAGCCTCATCGATCTCCCATTGCTTTATGAGCTTTTTGTCGCTTAGGCCTTCATCGGATTTTATCCACTCGAGCATGCTCCCCGCCATAGTTACAGTGGCGAGCGCGGAATTGAACTTATCGAGAACCGTTTCTTCCCTTAACTCGTTGTAAAGCTCAGAGACAATCGCCTTTTCAATGAGCTTTCGTCCCAGCCTGGAGCTTCTCTTCACCTCTTCGGGCGGGAACAAAATAATGTTGTATTTGAAAAAGGTCGCAAATATGTCCTGTAAAAGGAATTTGAAATCCGGAAGAAGGTTTGACCCCCTGTCCATCAAATCGGAAAGCTCCCTGGAGGACTCGAGAAGTTCGTTGAAGATCTCCCTGTCCAAAGAGTCGGTCTCTACATTTGCGGCAGGACTGGGTCGCAGGAGCATAGAAACAAATTAACACACGCGCGTGTACGTATCAATCGCCAAGTCACCTCAATTTAGTCCGACGCTTAATGTGGAGGTTGGTAGTTTGACGGTAATAGCAAATGCACTCAGGTTATGAAGGTTGTGAGTCGTTAGAAGCGTATTTATGATGAAATTCTTTCCCGGACTCCGCTGCCTTCATCAACTATGTCCATAATACTCTCCATTATGTCCATAAGCTTGAAGTCCGATGGGGTGAAGATCCGTTTTATTCCCACCGCTTCCAACGCCTGCATGTCCTGAGCAGGAACGATCCCTCCCAAAACAACGGGGATATGGGGGTGAGCACCGGCCTCACGTAGTTTTTCAACCACCTGCTTTGCCATTTCAACATGGGAGCCGCTGAGCACGGAGAGTCCAATGACGTCTGCGTCCTCCTCGACTGCGCTCTGAGCTATCTCATCGGGGCTAAGGCGGATTCCGGTGTAAATCACGTCAAAGCCGCTATGCCGGGCCGCTACTGCGATGATCTCGGCGCCGTTGGAATGGCCGTCGAGACCGGGCTTTCCGACAAGGATCCTGGGGCGGTGGCCTGAGGTTTTTTCGTACTCGTCGACCCTCTTTCTTAGCGCTTCGACGCGGTCGTTCTCAAGATTGAGCTTTTGGCCTTCAACGCCCGTTACCGGGCGGTATTCACCGAACACTTCCCGGAGCACGCCGGCCCATTCACCGGTTGTAACCCCGGCCAGGGCGCATTGAATAGAAGGCTCCATCATATTCTCTCCGCTCCCAGCGGCTTCTTTAAGGCTTTCGAGGACCTCCTGAACTCTAGAGCCGTCGCGGTCTTTCTTCGTTCTTTCCAAATTCCTAAGAGTCTCTTCTACCTCATCTGCATCTATTTGGAACGTACCCCCGTCGTCTCCGGAAAGCAGAGGAGACTCTATCGCCTCGGTCCACCTGTTGACACCCACCACCACCATATCTCCGGTGTTGATCTTACTGACACGCTCGGACATCGACCTCACAAGCGAAGATTTCAAATACCCGGACTCAACAGCGACCCTTACCCCACCCATCCGGATTATCTTATCGATTTCTTGCCTTGCCTGCTCTTTCAACTCACCTACCTTCGACTCAATAACAGGGCTGCCGTCGAATATGTCGGGATACTCCAGCAGGTCGGTCTCGTAAGCCAGGATTTGCTGAAGGCGCAGCGACCACTGCTGGTCCCAGGGACGCGGCAGAGAAAGTGCCTCGTTCCAGGCGGGAAGCTGGAGCGCCCTGCAGCGGGCTTTTTTGCTTAAAGTTACACCGAGGGTCTCGATCAGTATTCTCCATGCGTTGTTCTCCGGCTGGCTTTCCGTAAGACTCAGTGAGTTTACCTGCACTCCGTACCTGAACCGTCTGTATTTCGGGTTTTTTACCCCGTACCGCTCCAGTGTGATCTCATCCCAGAGCTCGACAAAAGCCCTCATCTTGCTCAATTCTTCTATGAACCTTATGCCTGAGTTAACGAAAAAGCTGATCCTCCCAACGCACCTCTCGAACTGCTCTGCGTTGAAGTGCCCCCTTTCCCTTACCAGATCCAGTATGCATATCGCATTCGACAGGGCAAAGGCAAGCTCTTGAGAGGGCGTTGCGCCAGCTTCCTGCAGGTGGTATGAGCAAATATTTGAGGCGTTCCATTGAGGGGTGTTTTCCAAGCAGTACTCATACATCTGGGCAATCATACGGAGGCTCGCCTCCGGAGGAAATATGTACGTCCCCCTGGCAAGATACTCCTTTATGATATCGTTCTGAGTCGTACCCAACAGTTTAGATTCGTCTTCCCCCCTCTCCCTTGCAAGCGCTATATACAGAGAAAGGAGCCACATAGCCGTAGCGTTTATCGTCATAGACGTATTCATTTTCTCAAGGTGAATCCCCTCGAAGAGGATACGGAAATCATCGAGAGAGTTTATGGGGACACCGACCTTGCCAATTTCGGGTCCAGCGATAGGGTCGTCGGAGGAATAGCCGCATTGGGTAGGTAGGTCGAAAGCTATCGAAAGTCCCGTCTGGCCCTTCTCCAGATTGGAGCGATAAAGCTCGTTTGAGGCCTTTGCGCTTGTGTGCCCGGCATAGGTGCGGAAGATCCAAGGACGGTCTTTCACCGCTTCGCCGTCTTCGTTATAGATGCGGTGTCTAGAATTTTCTCCATCCATATCCGTGACCTCTAATATTTCCTGCGGAATCAGACGTTATAGGTCTAAACGCAATATGACTTAAATATTCAACCTTCCCTTAGTAGAGCCATATGTAACTATCTGAAATATAATTATATTCGAGTAGGGGGGAGTTGACAATAACCCCTCAGCCCGTGTTTATGAGCGAATACTAATAACAACACAATGTCTACTTTTTATACCCTTCCTTTACGCCCCGCAGCTCCCTTCCCAACAACAACACTTCTATCATTTCGTCGTGTATCAGGCCGTTTGTGGCAAGAAGCTCGATACCGTAAATATCATACTCGGCGTCTGAGAAGTCTGAAATCGCGCCACCGGCTTCGGTTAGAATCAGCGAACCCGCTGCAACGTCCCAGCAATGAAGCCCGATTTCCCAAAACCCGTCCACTCTGCCCATCGCGACATAACTCAGGTCGAGGGCGGCTGAGCCGTCGCGCCTGAATCCCTGCGCCCTGTAAATGAACTTCTCGAGATGGAAAATGCCCTCATCGACCATCCATCCCTCTTTATGGGTAAACCCGGTGGTGAGCAGGCTCTCTTCAATCGTGTTTATCCGGGAAGGTTTGATGGGACTCCCGTTCATATAAGCCCCTTTACCGATTTCGGCGGTAAACAACTCATCACGCATCGGGTTGTACACTACCCCCGCGCTTATGACGCCGTCTATCTCAAGCCCAATAGAGACGGAAAAAAAAGGGTATCTATGGAGGTAATTGGTGGTTCCGTCTATAGGGTCGATTATCCACCTGAAGCTTGAGTCGTTCTCAAGCTCTCCCCTCTCCTCCGCAATGATGCTGTGCAAAGGGTATTTGGTTTGAATAATGTCGATAATCAAATCCTCCGAGCTGATGTCAACCTCGGTGACCATACTGTTTTTGTATTTATATTCGTACTCTTTCTCTCTCTTGAGCTCTCTAAGAAGATGCGCTCCCGCCTCCCTGGCTGCCTTTTCCGCGACTCGTATGTAACTCAAATTTACCCCCTGTTTAAATAAACGTTTAACCGTGTGGTAATTAAGCCCTTATATTGATAAAGCGTCTCGAAAGATTGTCAGTCATTTAATTTTGTTTTTCTAATATTATCTGGAATGTTAGTTCCAGGTCAATAATAAGCTGCTCTGCGTCCACCAAAACTTAAAGTGATTAGAGCCCTACACATTGAACCTGAAAAGGATTATGTCCCCGTCTTGCACAACGTAGCCCTTTCCCTCAGAGCGCATTTTTCCGGCTTCCCTTGCGGCGGTCTCCGAGCCCAGAGCAAAGAAAGCATCGCACTTTATCACCTCAGCCTTAATGAACCCGCGTTCGAAGTCGGTGTGAATAACGCCTGCGGCCTGCGGGGCCTTGGTACCGCTTTTTATCGTCCATGCGCGAAGCTCCGAAGACTCGGTTGTGAAATAAGTTACCAGCCCCAGCTCCCTGTATGCGGTCTCGACCAGCCTTTCGAGACCTGAGACCTCTATCCCCATTTCCTTTAAAAACACAGCCCTGTCTTCTTCGGCCAGCTCGGAAAGCTCTTCCTCCAATTTTGTGCAAACGACGATCAGTTGCGCCCCATGCTCTTTGGCGAATTCTCTTACCGCATCCACGATCTCGCTTCCGGCTCCGTCCGGTATGTCATCCTCCGAGATGTTGCACACATAAACCATCGGCTTCGTAGTAAGCAAGAAAAGCTCTCTCATGTATGCGTCATCTTCTGCGACCCGGTAACTCCTCGCAGCGTTTCCCCGCTCAATGAACTCTCTCAACCCCGTCACCTTTTGAAGCTCACTTCTTACGTCTTTATCCCCACTTTTTGACTGAGTCAAGAGACGCCTCTCTCGTTTTTCGATAGTCTCAAGGTCTTTGAGGATTAGCTCGTCCTCTATTGTCCTGATGTCCCTCAAAGGGTTTATATCCTCCTCCACATGGGCGACATTGTCGTCATGAAAGCACCTCACAACGTGTAAAATGAGGTCTACATCTCGTATATGTGATAGGAATGCGTTCCCCCTGCCCTTTCCCTCTGACGCCCCCTTTACAAGCCCCGCAATGTCCACTACCTCGACAAAAACAGGGATGACCTTCTTGGGCTTGATGATATCCGCGATCGATTGCAGCCTTCCATCCTGAACGGGCACTGTGCCGATATTCGGGTCAATCGTGCAGAACGGGAAGTTGGCCGTGTCCGCTCCCCCGCTTGTCAGTGCGTTGAAAAGAGTGGATTTGCCGACGTTCGGAAGCCCCACTATGCCGCATTTGAGTCCCATGTAGCACTAAATAATATCAGCTTATAGGGTTGTCGAAAAGTTAGGATCAAAAGGGAAATCAGTTTAGAACGTGAATGAGTTATTTATGAGATAACAAACACCCCACTTTGATATGAAAAATGACCGGGGCGCTCTCCGAAAAGCGCTTCGGTTTTTTTCGTATTTGCAGGGTGTTATTGCGGCTTAATTGCGGGAATTTTCCAGTTGACATAAATTTTCAACTGTGTTTTAATTGAATAAGGGTGCAAGGAGGCGGCGGGTAGCACCTCTTTATCATAGTGGGACAAATTTGGAACATACCGGAAGGCAAAAGGGACCTGGCGGCTGCACTTTTGTAGCCTCGAGTATCGGTTGCGCAGCTATCACGGCGGAAAGGATGCGAATTTAAACGAAAACTATTAAAAACACTTCAAAATAAGGAGGATGGATCAATGAAAACCAAATTGATCAACACAGTTTTTGGAGCTATTGCGGCAGCTCTTCTTTTCGGGATTATGTATAACCCGACAATCTCGCAGGCCTCAAACCACATAAGGCCTACGGGAAAGACCACGCAGCAGTCGAGCCAGCTCGTGCTGTGGTACGACGAGGATGAAATCGATGAGGATAACGATTCGTTCATTCAGGTGACCAACGCCAGCGTGGACACCCCCGTGTGGGTTCATGTGCAGATATTTGCGAGCACCTGTCTCAATTTTAAAGACAACGCATGCGCTCCTGCCGACCTTGTTCTGTGCTCCGAGACCAATTTTAACGACTTCTTCACACCCAACGACACACACGTCTATGTGATGGAAAATGTTAAGACAAACGATCCCTTTTTGGTGTCACCTCTTGTTGTAGGCAACTTTGACGGCACTAAAGGGTTCGTTGTCGTAACGCCTATAGACGGCCCCGGCACGAGGAAAGCCATATCCCACCAGCACATGTTCGGCACCTCCTTTGTATTCAATGACGACGAAGAACTCGGTTTCGGTGTGAGCTCGATGGGCAGGGACGCCGTGAGCTTTCCATCCGGAGTTGTGGAAGACGACGGCACCATACTCGACGGCGTTACGAACGGCTACGTGCTAATCCAGCCCAAGCTCCTTATGTTTACATTCGATCATCAAGATGAGTTAGACACTGCAGACCTTATCAGCATAGCGTTCAGGGACAACTACGAGGGGGTTTTCGGCTACGTCGCAGAGCCTGCCGACGCCACGTGGACTCCGCTTATTTTCGACGACGAGGAGAACCCCATCTCCTGCGGCGCTGTAGAGCAAGACTGCTTCTTCAACATCGGGCTGAACAGCCTTCTTGATCCGATTAACGACCTTCTCAACCCTGTAGATGATTTTTCGATATGCCCCAACAATAATATCAACAGGGGATTTATGAAGATCGCCGTTGGAGGGCTGGAAGGGCTTGAGAACGAGATGGCTATCGTGCTCCAGGCTGATCTCAGCGACGAGGAGGGTGTGGCGAGCTGGATGTATGGGGATTGAGAGGGTTTGTATCAACCATTGAATTTTCAAATAATGAAAAAGGAGGAAAAGAATGATGAAAGTTAAACTTATAGACAAATTCTTAGGAGGGCTGGCGGTAATAATGCTGGCGGGGCTTATAGCACCCTCCGCAATTTCACAGCCGGTGGAGCCCCGGGTGGTTCCTTCGGGTAAGACGGAGCAACTGTCGAGCCAGCTTATACTGTGGTACGACTCCGATGAGACCTCCAACGCCGCTCTAGGTGACCTGGACACTTTTATAATGGTAGTAAATACAAGCAACGACACCCCCGTTAACGTTCACGTGCAGGTGTTTAGGAGCTTCTGTACTGATTTCAGCAGCGGCATTTGTCAACCGGGTGCATCAGTGATCTGTGCGGAGACCAATTTCAACGACTTCTTCACACCAAACGACGCACATTTCTACGATTTTGATAACCCCTTGACTAGAAACGACCCGTTGAACAACACAGCGGTTGTCGCCGACTTCACCGACACCAAGGGGTTTGTTGTTATAACCCCTATTGACGGCCCCAGCACACGCAACGCCATAGCCCACCAGCACATGATGGGCACCTCGTATATACTCGCCGACGGCAACGATGAATACGGGTTTGGCTTGAATGCCATGGGAAGGGACGCGGTGAGTTTCTCCACTGGCAATGTGGTTCCCGACGGCACCATACTCGACGGGGTATCGAACGGCTACGTTCTTATACAGCCTGAGATATTGAAGTTTAATTTCAACACCACTGCCAACATCGGAAATGACGAGTTTTTGGACAGAATAGACATAGTCAGCATAGTGTTCAGAGACAACTACGAGGGGGTTTTCGGCTACGTCGCCGAGCCCGCAGACGCCACATGGACGCCGCTTATTTTCGACGAGGACGAGCAACCCGTATCGTGTTCGACAATACCTCAGAACTGTTTCTTTAATATTGGGTTGAACAATGAATTTGAGCAGATTAATCAGCTTCTGGCTGTCCAGGACCTTTGCCCAGGCAATAGCACTTCTGACGGCTGGGTCAAGATGGCAATCGGGGGGCTTGAGGGCCTCGAGAACGAGATTGGTTTAGTGGCCTTTCTTGCACATGATGACGATGACGACAATGAGGAGTATGGATTTGCCACATGGATGTACGCCGAAGGGCCGACGACCCCCGTTGCGCCTCTCCCCGAGTGTACCGTTGATGCAGATTGCGCAGAGGGCGAGGTATGCGAGGCAGGAACTTGTGTTCCGGCGCCTGAGTGTACCGTTGATGCAGACTGCGCAGAGGGCGAGGTATGCGAGGCGGGAGCTTGTGTTGAGGCGCCGCCCGAGTGTACCGTTGATACCGATTGCGCCGAGGGCCAGGTATGCGCGCTAGGAATTTGCATAGCCGACCCGGGGGGCGGCGGCGGCGGATGCGCCATAGCCTCAACGGCAACAGCAGGCACAGCGGCGGCTAACGCGCTCGTAGTATTGATTCCGCTTCTCGGCATAGGCCTGCGGGCTGTTATTCGCAGGAGGGACGAGGACTGAGACTGAATATAAGCATGAGATTAACGAGTTAGATTATTCTTCCTCCTTAATTGATATTAAACCGGGGCGCTCTCCGAAAAGTGCTCCGGTTTTTTTCGTATTTGCAGGGTGTTAGGACTGCCTGATAGTGAGAAATTTCACCCTTTACTGTAGCAATAACTGTAACAATGAAAATTCAGTTTAAAGTAGGTGTTACGTAACCCCTTGAAATCATTGGTGGAGCCGAAGGGGCTCGAACCCTCGACCTCCTGAATGCCATTCAGGCGCTCTCCCATCTGAGCTACGGCCCCACAATCAGAGTCCCGCTAAATAATTTCATATAAATTAGCCTAGTATAATTTATTGTCAATTGCACTGAATTTGTTAGAATACACAACCTGGCGTGTTCAAGATATTTTACGTTTGATAGTCATTTAAGGAGAAATGTTTAATGGGCGTTATTAACATAGGCTTAATTGGAGCAGGCACAGTGGGATGCGGCGTATATAAAGTCCTCACCGAAAATAAGCAGATAATCGAAAAAAGACTCGGCGCGGAATTAGCGATCAAGAAAATCGCCGATATCGACCCCGATAGAAAGAGGCCGGTTGAAATCCCAAGATCGCAATTCACTACCGACGCAGCGGAGCTTATTCATGACGACTCTATACATATCATTATCGAGCTGATAGGAGGCACTACCGTTGCCAAAGACTTCATCATCGAATCAATAAAGAACAACAAACACGTGGTTACGGCTAATAAAGCCCTTCTCGCTCACCATGGAAAAGAAATATTCACCGCTGCCTCTGAAAAAGGCGTTGATGTGGGCTTTGAGGCCAGCGTCGGCGGTGGAATCCCCGTTATAAGGGTAGTGCGCGAGGGCTACGTGGCAAACCACATTAAATCAATATATGGAATTCTGAACGGCACCACAAACTATATACTTTCCAAAATGACTCAAGATGGAAGTGACTTTGCCGAAGTACTGAAACAGGCACAAGAGCAGGGCTATGCAGAAGCAGACCCGACATTCGATATCGACGGTATAGATGCCGCACACAAAATTTCCATCCTTGCTATGCTCTCGTTCGGGGTCTTCCTCGAATTCGACACCATCCCCGTCGAAGGGATTCGTCACATAACTCCGCTCGATATATCGTTCGCGGATGAATTCGGATACGCAATAAAGCTCCTGTCCATCGCAAAAGCCGTGGAGGAGGGTATTGAAATCGGCGTTCACCCGGCCCTGATAAAAAAAGCCACCCCCCTCGCGGACGTATCAGGCGCGTTTAACGCCATACACATCGAGGGAGATGTCGTGGGCCCAACCATGCTCTACGGCCTCGGAGCGGGCATGATGCCTACTGCAAGCGCAGTGGTAAGTGATGACGTTCAGATAGCAAAAAATATCCATCATAACAAAACCCACTCATCAATCCCTAAATTTTTTCAAGACACCCCGACCTCAAAGACGACATTGCTTGACCCTGGAGATTTAGTTTCCAGGTTCTACGTGAGATTCCAGCTCGAAGACACTCCGGGTGAGCTTGGCAGAGTCGCGAACATACTGGGGAAGAACCATGTCGGTATCGAATCCGTCATCCAGAAGGGCAGACACCATGGCGGAGGCGATGTGCCGGTGGTGATAATGACTCACGATATCGTCGAGAAAAATCTGCTAGCAGCTTTAGCGGAAATAGAAAAGCTGGAAATTAGTAAGGGCAAAAACGTATTTCTAAGGATCGTTGACGTTTGAGAGTTTTTAATGCGTCATCTGACAAATAGTTAGCCCTAATAACGGTTTTTTTCTGAGGAGCTGCTCTAATGCCAAATCAGGTGGTTAAGGTTGGTATTCTGTAAATGAAGATTGACACCCCTATGCCGGTCTCCATATCTACCACTCCGGCAGCTACACACTTAGGTATTTCCTTCATACATCTATCCACGATTGAATCTGCACTCATGATGTATGCCTACATTTATTAAATTTACCGAAATTATAATGTTCGTTTTTGTCTTAAGTCAATACTTGGCTGAAAATTATTTTTTGAATGATAACAATGTACTATTACGAAATATTAATTTAAAAAATTAGAAAATCTAATTCCAAGGCACAGCTTATTTATGTGAAGAAGGATTTTAATACGGTTTCTATAAACTTAACGCCGGTATGTTAAAAAAGTTATTTACACGATGGATATTAGCTATTACTAACTTGAATATCTTTATCTCATATTTAAGTATAATAGTGTCATGGTAAAAAACGGCGAAATCACCCTTGAAAAGATATTCGACTCGCTGCCCGACGCAATAGTGGTTTTTGATAAAGACCTTTTCATTCTAAACCTCAACGATCCAGCTGAAACGATGTTCATGACCTCGAGGACAAAAGCCATAGGCAGGCCTTCGCGAGAAATTATTCCCGAAGAAATTGAAGAGTTGGTTATCAAAGCCATGAGGGAGGAGCGCACCCTATTCGGCGACGTTATGAGCCCTGTCTTTAAAGGCGGAGCCAAGTTTTCCATCCAGCCTATTGCAGGTCCGATATTTTCCTCCGCCGGCGTCCCTATAGGGGCTGTACTGCAGATTAAGGATTACCAGGCCATCAAGTTCTTAGCGGAAAAGAACCTACAGAAATCTCAGACCTCCGCACTCCCGGAGCTTATTTGGGGACTGGCACATGAACTCAAAAACCCCCTTAGCGGAATCAGGGGCGCCGCGCAAATGCTCTCAGTTGAAGATGACAGTATAAACACTTCTGACTGCGCGACGATTATAATGAAAGAAACCGACAGGCTCGTATCCCTTTTGAATTCGCTTAAAAACCTTGAGCCTTTCTCGGTGGAGAAATTCGATAAGGTAGATGTTCATGAGTTTATAAGAGAGATTGAGTACCTTGAATCCCGCTCAGCTGAAAACGAGCATATAGAATTCGTGCTAAACTTTGATGTAACACTTCCTCCAATACACGCAGATAGGGACTCTTTAAAGCAGGTATTTTTAAATTTAATCCAAAACTCCATTCACGCTGTAAACGGCAAAGGAAAGGTGGAGATAACCACCAGGTGGGTAAGCGATTATAAGCTGAACGGAAAAAACTCTATATCGATCGAAATAAAAGATAACGGCATCGGCATACCTAGCAAGCTCCTCTCAAAGATCTATGAGCCCTTTTACAGCACAAAATCAAACGGGACCGGACTAGGACTGTTCTCGGCCTATCAAATTATCTCCAAACACGAGGGGGCTATTATAGTTGAGAGCGAACCCGGGATCGGAACGACTTTCAAAGTTTATATGCCGGTATTTGAAAATACAAAGTAGCCGTTTATTTATAATGAACGGTTAAAATCTAACAACACGCCGTACAAATATATATGGTGAATAAAAAAATACTTGTAGTAGACGACGAAGAGAGCATTCGCTGGGTAATCGGCCGGCATATGGAAAAAGCAGGTTACTCCATAGAATACGCCTCAAGCGGAAATGAGGCTCTTAAAAAGGGAACCGACAGATCCCTCTCGCTCATTATTCTCGATCTAAAACTTCCCGATATGGGCGGACTTGAGGTGTTTGAAGAGTTGAGGACCGCCGAGGTACAAACCCCTGTAATCATTATAACGGCTCAAAACACCATGAAGAACGCCATTGAAGCCATGAAACTGGGAGCCTATGACTATATTGCAAAACCATTCGATCTGGACGAAATTGCAATCACCTCACAGCGAGCGATATCAAGCTATGAAAACTCCAAAAAGCTGAAAATACTCCGTGGTGAGCTTAATGAGTCCGCCGGCTTTGAGCTCACACAGGACCTGATTGGCAGCTCCCCCGAAATGTTAAAGATATACAAATCCATAGGACGCATTGCAGAAAATGAATATTCGGTTCTTATATCGGGCGAGAGCGGTACCGGAAAGGAGCTGGTTACAAGGGCAATTCACTACAACAGTAAAAGGAAAAATCATAAACTCGTGTCCGTAAACATCACCGCTATACCTAGAGATTTAATAGAAAGCGAGCTGTTCGGGTATGAAAAGGGAGCATTCACCGGGGCTACTACGAGGAAACAGGGCAGGTTCGAAGAGGCCCACCTTGGAACCCTGCACTTAGACGAGATTGGTGAAATGCCCATAGATCTTCAGGCAAAGCTCCTAAGGGTGCTTGAAGAAAAAAGCTTCTACCGTCTCGGCGCAGAGAATCCCATTGAAGTCGATATAAGGCTTATTGCATCCACCAACAAATATCTCCCAAAAGAGGTGGATGAGTGTAGATTAAGAAAAGACCTTTATTACAGGTTAAGTACAATCTCTATCTACATTCCCCCGCTGAGAGAAAGACGAGAAGACATTCCTGTTCTAATTGAGCACTTCATAGCTAAGTATATTCAAGAACTTGGTGAAGAGGAGAGGACAGTATCTAATGAAGCAAAACAGCTGATGTTCGACTACGACTGGCCGGGAAACGTCAGGGAGCTTGAAAATACCTTGAAACGCGTACTTGTGCTCACCTCCGATTCGATAATAACAAAGGACATACTGCTGGAAGCGGCCCCTTATTTAGGCATGACAACACAAAATCAGCCCCAATCGCTTGACGAGCTGTTAAATCAGGTTCTTCCCGGGGTAATGGAGTCCGTAGAATCAGACTCTGAGCATGGTATTTTTGAAATAATAATGAAACAGGTTGAAAAACCCCTCATCGAAACCGCACTTAGAATGACGAGCGGAAATAAGAAAAAGGCGGCGTCAGTGCTCGGAATCAATAGGAATACGCTCTCAAAGAAAATAGATGAGCTCGGTATCGGAGACTTAAATTCTGCGCGCTCCGCAAGCAAAGGCGATTAAGCCCCACTAAAATAATCCCCGTCCTACTACGAGAGTACATACAATCATGACTCTTTCTATCTTTGAGCGGAGCTTAGGTTATGCAGAGCTTCTTTTGCAGCTTCCTGCTCGGCTTCCTTCTTATTCTTCCCACTGCCCTTGCCGACAGGCTTTTTGCCAATCTTAACCTCCACAACAAAGCTCTTATCATGCGGAGGGCCTTCTTCTCTAATAACTCTGTATTTGGGTATAACCTTGAACTGCTTTTGAACAAATTCCTGCAACCTTGTCTTATGGTCCTCGAAGATTTCTAACTCTTTAAGCGACCTCTTAAGAAGCTTTGTGACTATATCGGATGCCCTTTTAAATCCACCGTCGAGATAAACTGCTCCAAGCAGGGCCTCGAATGTGCCGCCGAGGTTTGAATCCCTTTCCCTTCCGCCGGTCTGCTCCTCTCCTCTGCCAAGCATGATAATCTTATCCATGCCCAATTCCCTGGCGAACCGGGCAATATACGTCCTGCTCACGATTGCTCCCTTCATCTTAGAGAGCACACCCTCGGAGGAGTCGTGATAGTTGTCGTATAAAAACCTTGAAACAACACATCCCAGCACTGCGTCACCCAGGAACTCAAGCCTTTCATTGCTCTCAATACTCAACTCGTTCGCATAAGAGCTGTGAGCGAGAGCCATACTCAGCAATTGGGGATTTTTGAACTTATATCCAAGCTTTTCCTCAATCATGAGTTAAAACTATCACAGGAACTTTGAAAATCAACATACACTTAATCTCCCGTAATTTGGAATATTCTTGATCAATGGAGAAATCCGAGACCTAATATTTCGAAGAATTACTCTACCCAAAACCAAGGGCAAGAATTCTCGGACTCCGATTAAAAGTTTGAAAAAATATCAGGACTTCTTATTGCCTACAAAAACTAATTCATTTATAATAGTTACGTTTTCACCTACTCATTTTGTTTTTTGCAAATATACAAGCCAATATGACAACTCAAAATGTATAAGGAGAATTCCTATGCAGCTTTTATTTAAGCCGAGAGATTCAAAGTACACTGGGGAAGGCACTCTGCCGCTGGGACAACTCGAAGACACCAAAGAGTGGCTTCCAATCACGAGATACCTCGAGAAAGCCGCAGAGCAATTCCCCGAGAAGATTCTGTTTAAAGTCGCCGATAGGGACGGAAACATTACCAACAGCTACTCGTATCAAGAAACCAACGAATGGGCCAATAAAATCGCAAACGGCTTGAGGCAGGATTTTCAAGTAGCCAAGGGAAGCATGGTCGGCATTTACATGTTAAACTGCCCCGAATTTGTCATATCCATTCTGGCCATTCACAAAGCAGGCGCGGTGCAGGTGCCTATCAATAAGGACGAGAAGGGCGAGAGACTCGCTTACGTAATTAACTTTTCCGAAGCCGTAGCTCTTATCATCGACCCGGGCAGCATAGCTTTTATTCAGGACATATCAGGCGAGCTTACCAATCTTAAGACCATATTCGTAACAGGGCCCAAGAGCGATGTTCCAGACAATATAGGCGGTATCAGGACACTACCTTTAAACCACTTCGACAGCTACTCAAGCGACAATCCCGGCCTCGACATTACAACCCATGACCTTGAGCGCTGCATGTTTACTTCCGGCACAACGGGGATGCCTAAGGGCGTAGTTAGAGACCACGGTGGGGTGATTATGACCGTTAGGGGCTATCTCCAGCAGCAGGGCGTCAGAAGCGAAGATACACTTATGAGCGTACTTTCTCTCGGTCACGCCAATGCGCAGGTCATGTGTCTTTTCAGTGCCATCGCAGCAGGCGCAACGGCCGTGTTTTTCACGCGGTTCTCGGCGTCCAACTTTTGGAAATGGGCTGCAAACTGCTCAACAACCTGTGTAAACATGCTGGGAGCGGTGGCAGAATACCTTTGGGCCGCTCCGCCGAGTGAGTGGGACAAAAAGCACAGCATACGCATTATGCTCGGCTCTCCCGCCCCGAGAAACTTAAAAGAGTTCCAGGAGAGATTTGGGGTTCGGGTGATAGACGGATACGGCTCCACCGAAATGGGCATGGTTCTATGGAAAGACCCCGAAGACCACAGATCCGGCTCCTCGGGCTACCCCATGGAGGGCTACTACGTCGAGCTTCGAGACCCGCACCAGCCCGGCGTCGTAGTTCGTCCATTCTGGGACCCGAGCGAAGAGCCCACACCACCCGAAGAGGCCAAGGGACTACTTTTCATAAAACCCTTAATACCTCACACAACGCTCAACGAATACTTCAAGGACAAAGAGAGAACGGCTGAGGCTTTCGACGTGGAAGGTTTCTTTAACTCAGACGACATATTTGCAAGGGGCATAGACGGGAGGTATTACTTTGTCGGCAGATACAGCAGGATAAGGGTATCTGGAGAAAACGTTGACCCTGTAGCCGTAAGCGCATTGGCGATGAAACACCCGGCGGTGCAGGAAGCTATAGCGGTTGGAGTAAGGCTTCCCAACGTTTCCGACGATGAAATTAAACTGAACATCACGACAAAACCCGGAGAGACGTTTGACCCGGTAGAGTTCTGCCATTGGATGGCTGATCAGGTAATAGTTGCCATGGTTCCAAGGTTTATAGAAGTGTATACCGAAGGGTTTCCCATGACCGCGACCCAAAAGGTAAAAGTTCCCGAGCTTAAGGAATTAACGGATAACACTTGGGACCGAAACAAAGTGGGCATTAGGTTCAGCACGAGGAAATAGCTTTATATTACACCAAATATGATATGCCCTCCAGTTGAGCTTTGTGCAATAATCAACTGAAATTAGACGACGCAGAGTATGTGTACCTGTTCCGGGCTTTTAGTTAACTCAAGGTAAATTCTCGTACAATTCATATGTTAGTCGCATGCCTATTATTTAAACACATATGCTTTTAATTTAGGCATTAAAACATTATGATTACATTGATTTTTATATTTTTTTAGGCCCTAGACCCATAAATATCTGGTATACATATTGCACTATAGACTTTCAATAAACAGTGTTCTCAAACTGAACAGGAGGGTAATACGATGAAAAAAATAGAGGCCATTATAAAACCGTTCAAACTGGATGACGTTAAAGAAGCCCTTAAAGAGATTGGAGTTCAGGGCCTTACAGTTACCGAAGTAAAAGGATTCGGAAGGCAGAAGGGCCATACGGAGCTTTACCGTGGGGCCGAATATGTCATAGACTTCCTACCCAAGATCAAACTGGATATCGCGGTGCCAGATGACATGGTCATCAAGGTAGTGGATTCTATTATTGACAGCGCACGGACAGGCAAGATCGGCGACGGAAAAATATTCATACACTCTCTAGAGGAAGTTATAAGGATAAGAACGGGAGAAAGGGATGAAGATGCTTTATAAACTCCGACGATAAATAAACACGAATAATACAACCTAGTTTTATTGACAACAAATGAAAGGAGGAATTCGCCACTATGACCCCGTCCCAAGTTTTAAAACTGGTCAAAGACCAAAAAGTAGAGATTATCGATTTCAGGTTCCTGGATTTTTTGGGAACCTGGCAGCACTTCAGTACTCCCCCTCATATGTTAGCAGCAGCAACTTTCGAGGAAGGACTCGGCTTCGACGGCTCGAGCATACGCGGATGGCAGTCCATCAACGTTAGCGACATGCTGGTAGTCCCCGACGCCCAGACGGCTAAGATCGACCCATTCCTTAAAAGCATTACTCTTGTTCTTATCTGCGATATCGTAGACCCTATAACACGCGAGAATTATTCACGCGACCCCAGAAATATCGCAAAAAAGGCCACGGCTTATCTCTCCAGCACAGGTATAGCGGACACGGCTTATTTCGGCCCGGAGCTAGAGTTCTTTATCCTGGACGACGTTCGGTATGACCAGAATGCCCACAGCGGTTATTACTACATAGACTCAGTCGAGGGTATATGGAACTCGGGCAAAGAGGAACACCCCAACTTGGGATACAAACCCAGACACAAAGAGGGGTACTTCCCAGCCCCTCCAACAGACAGTTTCCAGGACATCAGGTCCGAGATGGTAACGATTTTTGAGAAACTGGGAATAAAGATTGATAAGCACCACCACGAAGTTTCCACCGCCGGCCAGGCGGAAATCGACATGGTTTACGCCCCGCTGGTGGAAATGGGCGACAGTATGATGTGGTACAAATATATTTGCAGGAGCGTGGCCCTTGCACACGGTAAGACCGTGACTTTCATGCCCAAACCCGTTTTCGACGACAACGGCTCGGGTATGCACGTACACCAGTCGCTTTGGAAGAAGAAAAAGCCTCTTTTCGCGGGAAAGGGCTATGCGGGACTGAGTGAGATGGCGATGCACTATATAGGCGGGATATTGAAACATGCCCCAGCTCTGTGCGCCTTTAGCAACCCCACAACTAATTCATACAAAAGACTGGTACCCGGCTTTGAGGCCCCTGTGAATCTGGCATACTCGGCCAGAAACAGGAGCGCAGGGGTTAGGATCCCGATGTATTCCCCAAGCCCTAAAACAAAAAGGCTTGAGGTAAGGTTCCCTGACCCCGCATGCAACGGCTACCTCGCCTTCTCCTCTATGCTTATGGCCGGCCTCGACGGGATTGAGAAGAAAATCAACCCGGGAGAGCCTATGGACAAAGACATCTATGCTCTGGGTCCGGAAGAGATGGCAGGCATACCGTCCGTCCCAGGGTCTTTGGAAGATGCACTCCAGGCGCTTGAAGATGATCACGAGTTCCTCCTCAAAGGGGACGTTTTTACAGACGATGCCATTCAAACCTGGATCGACTATAAGATCGAAAACGAGGTCGACCCGATGAGGCTCAGACCTACGCCCTACGAGTTCATATTGTATTACGACGTCTAGAATTCTTAGGAGACAAATTTTAGAGGGCGGGACGTGTAATTAATCCCGCCCTTTTTTATTGAAATATCAAACTCTGACCCTCTTAACCGATAAATTTATCCGGGGGCTCTAACCCCCTCTAACACACTTGAATTCATGAACAATCGTTTAACTGCGTATTTGGAACGTAACAAGGTAAGAAATTGCCACTCGGTGTTTAGCACCTCTATAAAGCCCTAAACAGCATGTACACAATAATCGCAACAACGCCCATTGCCATGACTCCGACATATAATCTCAGTATCCCGCTTTGCGCGGCCCGGAGAACGTAAGAAGACTCCCTTACCACATATCCAACCCCTCCCACAAGGCCGTCGATTACGAAATTGTCGAAATACGCAGATAGTTTGCTTAATTCTCGGTAAGGTCTCAGGATTAAGAAGTCATAAATCTCATCTACAAACCATCTGCCGAGGCTGAATTTATAGAGGGGTTTCAGCAATATGCTCTTAACGATTTCATCCGGTATCGAGGTCTTTTTGAAATAGAGGTTGTAGGCTAGGAGCAAACCTACAAAGCCCGCAATAACGGAAAACATAAGGAGCGTCCAGTGGCCGAACATCTGCCCTGTTATGTGCGAAGAGGGGTAAGAATGCAGCGCAGAAGAAATAAAACCCTCAAACAGGTTGGAGTGCTCAAGCCCGAGGGATTTGCCCATAAACTCCGGGATTCCAAATATTCCCCCAATTAAGGAAAAAAATGCCAGAATGACCAGCGGCAGCCACATAGATCTGGGTGATTCGTGCACCTTGAGTCTCAATTCACCCGGCACTCTCGATCTCCCTTCAAATGTAAGTAAATAAAGCCTCAACATGTAAAAAGCCGTTAACACGGCTGTAACGATTCCAATTATCCAATGCACGGTGTATCCCCTTAGATAAAGGTTTGATAGTATCTCGTCTTTGCTGAAAAAGCCGGACAGAAAAGGGAAGCCTGATATGGCCAGAGTTCCCACCAGAAATGTCAGCGCGGTAATTGGAAGGTCTTTCCTTATACCGCCCATTTTCCTGATGTCCTGTTCCTGCGCAAGAGCATGAATGACACTTCCCGCCCCAAGGAAAAGCAGCGCCTTGAAGAAGGCGTGCGTGAGGAGGTGGAACATACCTGCTGCGTACGCGCCGGAGCCTACACCCATGAACATATACCCCAGCTGACTGACGGTAGAATAGGCAAGAATTTTTTTTATGTCGTTTTGTGTAAGAGCAATAGTAGCGGCCATAAACGCCGTAAACGCGGCTACCGAAACAACGATAAGCTGAGCTTCGGGTGAGGCGGAATAGAACACGTTGCACCTCGCTAGCATATACACCCCGGCCGTTACCATCGTTGCGGCATGTATGAGCGCGCTCACAGGCGTCGGGCCGGCCATAGCGTCAGGAAGCCACACGAATAGGGGGAACTGAGCCGATTTTCCCACGGCGCCTATAAACAGAAGCAGCGCTATTATAGTGATAATCCCGTCCGGCGCAGCGGCGACAAACCCCGGGGCAGACGCTTTGGCGAAAACCTCCTGGTAGTTCACGGAGCTGAACACAAAGAATATGAGCAGTATGCCCAGTATGAACCCGAAATCCCCTATCCTGTTAACGATAAAGGCCTTCCGGCCGGCATAGGCCTTTGTCGAATCCTCATACCAGAACCCGATGAGCAGATAAGAGGCGAGTCCCACCCCTTCCCAGCCCACAAACATGAGGACAAAATTGTTTGCAAGAACAAGAATCAGCATGAAAAACACAAAGATGTTCAAGTACGTAAAGTACCGGGAGTATGACCTATCGGCGTGCATATAACCTATGGAATAAACGTGTATCAAAAAGCTAACCCACGTTACCACTAGAACCATAACAGCCGATATGGGGTCCAAGAGAAGCTCAAACGAAGCGGTGAACGAGCCGGAAGGAATCCACACGAACATCTCTTCAATAAAGCGCCTGTTATCCCCTTCGAGCCCCAGCAAGCGGAAAAACAAAATCGATGACAGAACTGCCGAGACCAGTATGACTCCGGGGCCGAGGGCGCTTACAATTTTTCTCTCAACATTTTCGCTCCCGCCTACACTCCTCCTCCAAAACCCTGTGGCGAAAACAAGGCCGTTTACTACCGCTCCCACTAAAGGCGCAAGCACGATCCACAGAAGCATTAAAGACATACCTCCCGACAAACCTGACATATACCGCTCAATTTGGAAGGCCGTAACGAGTGTGTAATGATCAAGACCCGTTTATTCCCCTGCACACCGATTCCTAATCAATTTATTTACCCATTACCCTTTTAACATCTTCAGCACATCGATGTCGACCGTTTCACGGTGAGCATAGATGGCAACTATTAATGCAAGCCCGACTGCAACCTCAGCGGCGGCTACAGTAAGCGCCATTATCATAAATACGTGCCCAATCATATCCCCATGCATACGAGAAAACGTCACAAACGTTAGATTCACGGCGTTTAGCATCAGCTCCAGGCTCAAGAGCACAATTATGATATTCTTCCTCGCAATTACCCCGTACCCCCCAATGACAAACAGCACGGCGCCTAATACAAGATAGTGCGTAACGTCGACGTTCATTGACCTACACCCTCCTTTTTGCTATCGCAACTACACCTAAAATAGCCACTATAATAAGTATTGACGTCAGCTCAAAAGGCAGCAGATATTGGGTAAAGAGGAGCCTGGACACCCCTTCTACAGTGCCAAACTCCTCAGGAAGCTGCGTCCCTCCATTCGCAGAACCGATAGAATTACTGAAAAGCTCCATAGAAAACGCCCCGGTTACAACCATAAGGATTATTAAAACACCCAATTTTTCATAAAACCTCCCTACGTCAAACACGAGTCCCTCTGGGCGCAGGTTGAGGAACATCACCGTAAAGAGAAACAGGACCAATATCGCCCCCGCATAAATCAGAACCTGGATAACTGCAATGAAATGTGCGATAAGCAGCACAAAAAGGACGGCGGTGGAAAACAGGGTTAAGACCAGGGATACGACACCGGTCACAGGGTTGGTATTGGACACCACTGCCATAGCGCCTATAACTGCTAGGGCGGCAAAGATATAGAACAGGACTGTTTCCAAGGAACTACGACCTCTTCTTTCTCAAATCCCTCATCTTGGGATTTAGGGTAACGGTTCCTGGCGCGGGCGTGAGCGTACCTGGCAGCTCGTCGACCCATCTCATTGCCATCTCAAAACCGTGGAAAAAGTGTCCTACATATTCGGCAGCCTCATCCTTGGTGAAAAACATCCTCCATAGGTGCTTTTGCTTGCTCCCCTGAATCTGCCACTGGAAATACTGCCATCCGTTCATCATCAGGTCGCTCGGCAAAACCCCTATTTCTTCAAGAACTCCGGTGTGAACGCAGACGCAGTGTTTATACCCCTCATATCCGCTTATCTGCTCACCTTCTTTAAACTTAAGTATCTCCCCTATAACAACCTTCATCCCTTAAGCCTCCTGATTTATCTGCTACGCGTTACACCGACTTTATCGCAATATTGTTCAACAGGACAAACGCTGCATTTAGGAGAAATGGGCCTGCACAGGTGCTGGCCGAAGGAAACAAGTATGTCATTATACTCAATCCAGTATTCTTTTGGAAGTCGCTTTCTTAAGGCGGTTTCGGTACCTTCAGGACTTTGCGTTTTCACATACCCCAGCCTGTTTGAAATCCTGTGCACATGCGTATCCACGCAAATCCCAGGCTTCCCGTAACCCAGCGTAACAACCAGGTTTGCCGTCTTTCTACCAACGCCCTTAAACTTGAGGAGCTCATCTAAGTCGTCGGGCACTCTAGAGCCGTATTTTTCGACCAGCTCCGTGCACAACCTCCTTATTGTTCTCGCCTTGGTCTTATAAAAGCCTACAGGATATATGGCATTTTCTAGCTCATTCAAGCTCAATTTAAGAACGTCATCGGGACAGTTAACATATGAAAAAAGCCTCTTGGACACCTCGGCTGTGGTTGAGTCAAGCGTTCTCAAGCTGAGAATGGTGGATATTAAGACCTTAAAAGGGTCTTTCGTACTCTGCGCCATGAGAGTTACGATGGGAACATCCCACATTTCTTTCTTTTCTCTAAGTGTCCGCACTACGGCATGGATATCGCCCTGTCTCAACTCCTTCACACCCCCCCCCCAAATCTATAATACCAGCCATAGGAAACTTGTATAATTAGACGGCCCGATATTGGAGAAAAAATGACAGCCAAGCGAGAGGGTTTCCAAATTTAAGCCCACAACACGCAATTACTAATGTGCACACATACGAGTACTCAAAAGTAGAAATGAACCCTCGCACAGAGAGCACGCAACACCCCCGGCAACCGATAACTATCAAAGATGTAAATACTTGTGATTCGAAAATCCCGGTGGTCTTACTGGTAACGGGTCAGTAAACTCCTGAGCGCGGGAGCGGATTTTGACTTCTTAAGCCTCTTTAAGGCCTCTTTCTCAATCTGCCTTATCCTCTCCCTCGTTAGACCGAGGTTTTTCCCAACGCTGTCCAGAGTAAGAGGGTTGTCGTATCCTATCCCGAATCTCATCCTCAAAACTTCCCTCTCCCTCGGACTTAAATGCAAAAGGGCGTCGTCGATGCTTTTAGGAAGCATCGCCTCGGCAATTATGGTGTCCTGGCTATGGTTGTTCAGGTCTTCCACAAGGTCCATGTGCGTTAACGAACCGTCATAATGAACAGGCGAATCCAGCCTGAAAATCTTTTCGTTCACATTCAGCACTCTCTTTACGCCCTCAACGGACATATTTAATTTATACGCCACTTCAAACGGGAGTGCTTTTCTTCCCATCTCTTTTTTCATAGCGTTATAGACGTTTTTTACGCTGGAGTACTTTTCAAATACATATGCAGGAATCCTTACAGTCCTCGTCTGATAAAACACAGCCCTGCTCATGGCCTGGTTGATCCACCAGCACGCATATGTGGAAAACCTGAAGCCTTTCCTGTAATCGTACTTTTCAACGGCTTTGATAAGACCTATGTTCCCCTCTTGTACGAGATCGAGAAAGGGAAGTCCGCGGCCAAGATAGTCTTTAGCTATCTTCGCCACTAGACGCAGGTTGGCTTTTATGAATCTCTTGCGAAACAAATCCGCCTTCTCTTTAGAGGTCTTGTATACCGCAAAGAGTTCTAGTATAAGCTTTCTCCTCTCATTACCGCCGCCGTTAACGGCCCTGTTGAGCACCTGCTTTTTGAGCCGGGCAAAAGATACTGTTTCGTCGGTTGATAAAGTATCCCCGGAAAACCCCGTTAACATACCGAGCGCGGCTTGCGCTTTAAGCTCACACTGCTGGATCTTAGCGGCAAACACGAACTCCTCCCTCGGCTTCAGAAGCGGTTCGGAGCCCAGCTCTTTGAAATATGAATTAATCAGCCTAAAATCCAGATCTGTAATATCGGAATTCAAGGAATTTTTATTGGAATAATAGGCGTTTTGAGATTCGGTTTCAGCTTCTTCACCTAAAAACTGTGATCCCAATTCAATCGTATATTCCTCGCCGCCTTCTGAATGTTCAATACCCAAGGCAGTAAAATCATCAATTAGCTCCCTGGCAGCTTGTATTTTAAGCATGATACAACTCCCTTAATACTTCGATGCCTTTACCTCCACATCGATTCACACGTGTTGCATGGGGCATCAAATGTTATAACCAGCGATTTGTGGTTTTGGTTTCAAACCCATAGTCATGTGTGAAGCAATATCATTGGGATATTCCTTGAGTCTGAGAAATAAAGTTATGCAGGTATTGAACTGAACCTAGCGCACTTACACAGTCGGGAGCATGTCACGTTTTTAGTTGGTTTAACGTAGAGGAGACAAAACACATTTAAGCGGCCCTCCTTTGCGCGATGTTTTTAGAGCCTCTGTTTTTCTCTATATTCTCATTTACAAGCTCAAGCTTCGATTGAAGTTTATTCAATTTGAATTACGAAAACAGCAAATACATCTTAATACATAAATTAGTAATAGAATTGTGCACGTTGACTTTCACCACATGATGGACATCCAATTTCGATTACTTGTTCATTTGTAGTTTTCAAACCAAAACTAGAAGCATATACTCTCTTAGGCTCTTCATTTATCCTAGGATTCACAACTTCAATATGTATTCCGCAATGTGTACAGTCAACTATATATAGTTTTTGCTTCTCACTCATACATGCACTCCTATTTCCCATCACCCCGCTGCCTAACTTATCTCTTCCACTATGGCCGGGGACTCATCGTCATATATTCCATGCTTGGTCAGCCGATACCGAAGTGAGCGCATGGTGATGCCCAGCAGCTTTGCCGCCTCGGTCTTGTTCCCTTCGGTCTCCTTCAGCGCCTTTTCTATCATCCGCCTCTCCACATTGCCTATAACGCTATCGAGGTCTATGCCAGTTAAAAGCGGTGGCTCGAAGCCAATCACTTCTCCTCCGACAAGGTTCTGAGGGAGAGACTCCCTGCGAATTACATTCGAGCCCTCAAGAGCCACGCACCTGGCAATGATATTCTCAAGCTCCCTCACATTTCCCGGAAAATTGTAATTCTCAAGAATCTCCATCGCTTGGGGAGAAATTCCCTCGATATCTTTGTCCATCTCTTTGGAGCATTTTTCTATAAAGTGAATTGCCAGAGGGGGTATATCCTCTCTTCTTTCCCTAAGGGGTGGTATATCCATAACAATAACGTTCAATCTATAGAAAAGATCCTCCCTGAACTTGTTGTCGGCAACCTGATCCTCCAGCTTTTTGTTGGTTGCCGAGATTATTCTCACATCAATAGAGACAGGCTCTGTGCCTCCAAGCGGCCTTATGGTCTTATCCTCAATCACTCTAAGGAGCTTTACCTGCATGTGAATAGGAAGTTCTCCGATCTCGTCTAAGAAAATGCTTCCGCCGTCTCCTTCCTCAAACAACCCCCTTTTATCCTTCGATGCGCCCGTGAAGGCACCCTTCTTATATCCGAACAGCTCGCTTTCCATCAGGTTCTCGGGAATTGCCCCGCAATTTATCGGCACAAACGGCTCCTCACTCCTGTTCCCGCTGTAATGAATTGCACGGGCCACAAGCTCCTTGCCCGTACCGCTCTCTCCGGTAATCAGAACATTCACGTTCAATTCAGAAACGCGTTTGATAAGCTCGAACACGCGCTCGATAACAGGGCTCCGCCCTATCATATTCCCAAATCCATACTTTGATTCCAGCTCCTTTTTGAGCCTTTGATTTTCATATTCGAGGAGCTTCTTATCGAGCGCTTTTTGGATTACAAGCTTAATCTCATCTATTTTGAACGGTTTCGTTATATAGTCGTAAGCACCCAGCTTCATTGCTTCTATAGCCGACTGATGAGAGGCGTAAGCGGTAATAATGATCACCGTTAAATTCGGCTCTCTTTGCTTAATTTCTCGTAGAAACTCTATACCGTTCATCCTCGGCATCTTCATATCGGTCACCACGAGATCAAAATTGGAGTTCTGAACCTTTTCCATCGCATCCACTCCATCGACTGCGGTTTCTACGCCGTAGCCCTGCTTATTCAACATAATCTCAAGGAAGTCCCTGAGTCCGGGCTCATCATCCACTACTAAAATCTCTGCCTTAGTCTTCAACTAAAAACCTCCCTTTAAACATCTTTTCATAAAAACTTATTTGCACCAATCGGTGTATTTAGGTTCACTGTTTCCCATCGGGATCAGGACCGAAGTATCTCGGAAGAGTAATAACAAACGTAGTGCCGTTACCCACCGAACTTAGCACATTGACGCTCCCTTGGCACCCGTCAACCACTTTTTGCACGATAGCAAGCCCCAATCCGGTGCCTACCTCCTTGGTGGTGAAAAAGGGCTCAAAAATCTGACTTTTTATTTCATCGTTTATCCCCACCCCCTCATCCTTAACTTTTACAAACACTTTAGTACCGTCATCGATCCCTGTCTCAACAACAATGGAGCCGCCGTCGGGCATCGCCTGCAAAGCGTTTTGTAGAAGGTTCCACATAACCTGCTTGAGCCTGTGAGGATTGCCCATAACAAAGAGCTGCTCCTCGCAACAGTCGGCGTTAACAACCAGGTCTTTTCTCCTGACCGCCGTTAAAAAAAAATCTATGGTTTCATGAACAATACCGTTTACATCAACCGGCCCGTCAGGATTATTATTGGGTCTGGTTAATATAAGGAAATCTTCGACCAGGTAGTTGAGCTTCTCAACCTCATTTGTGGCAATATTCATCAAACGCTGGTTCTCCTCTGATTTTACGATATCGTCACCGATAATCTCAAGCGCCCCGCTTATAGCAGACAGGGGGTTTCTTATTTCATGCGCAAGTCCAGCGGCAAGCTGTCCGAAAAGAGCCAGCTTCTCGGATATACGCAAACGCTTCTCAAGCTCCTTAATATCTGTAAGGTCCTGAAAAACTATTATGTAGCCCATACTTTCCCCTTCTTCATCCCTTAAGGTAGATGCGGATAAACCGAGAATCAGTTCACTGCCCTCCGAGTTGATGTAGTCGATCTCAATCCTGCTTAGGAAAATAATATCTTCTATCTTGGTGTTTGAGAAAATAGAGCTGAAATCTCTCCCAAGCACGCTATCCTCACCGTCTTTGCCCAGAATTTCAAGGGCCATTCTGTTTACAGAAATTATGCCCCCTTCGAAATCCAGTGTGATAACGCCGCTTGTGATGCTCTGTAAAATGTTCTCATGCAGATTTTGCAGCTTTCTCAAGCTCTTGCTGCTCTCAATAAGCTTCATCCCCGTTTCCCTTATCCTTTCAGATAAATATCCGCTCAGCATCCCGATCAGCAAAAAACCGGCGAGATTAAAAACCGTATGGGTGACCATACTCTCATCCAGAAATAGATCTTGAGAGGTCACCAAAGAAGAGGAAGAAAATTCGAGGTTAAATTGGTATATCGCGATTAAAAGGTAAAGCGCCCAGGACACACCGGCAGATATATAACAGGCAACCTTTGAAAACATTATGCCCGTAACGATTATTATTATTGCGTAAAGGAATATGAAGGGGCTGGATTGCCCTCCGGTGAGAGCCACAACGGCAGAGGCTATAATAAACTCAGAGCCGATTAAAGCGATTTTCGACCACTGCAGATAGCGAGAGAGGATTGGAAACAGCAAGAAATAAAGAAGCGTATGGAGGTACACAATAGTAATAGTAAAAAGCAGGAAGAAGGCTTCATTTTTTCCGCCGTATTTGAAATACAATATCGCCCCTGCTCCTAGAAGCAGAGTGGCGACAATCAATCTCAGTGTCAGGTACCTTTTAAGTCCGGGCTCAATTTGAGTAACGGTCTGCATAACAATATATATTGAACGCCGCAGCCAGGCCGCGAGCATCATGTCCTAGAAGACTAAGGATATATAAATTATAGGTACAGAACAAGCTAAGAACAAATAGATCCGTTGAAATGCTCTTAGAAAAGAAGGTTTGTTTCCAAAGCGCATAGATCCCCGGAATGATAAAAACCTAGTAAATGAAGTCTTAGAATTTGTTTACGCAGGAACTCGTGTGCACCCAGCAAGGTATCGAACGAGCCGAAAAGACTAAGTCCTAAAGCCGGGCTCTCAGAGAGGCTAAAACCTGCCCCCCTACTCTACGGGCAAGCTTACCTTAACTGCCTGACCGACTCAGGCTCTATTCGGACATTGCACCGATCATCTTAAACATGGGCAGATACATAGCAATAACGATGACTCCAACCGTTCCGCCCAAACCCGCTATCATTATCGGCTCAAGCGCCTGGAGAAGCGAGGCTACCGCAACATCGACCTCATCCTCGTAAAAATCGGCTATTTTGTTGAGCATCTCATCCAAGGCGCCGGTCTGCTCTCCGACGGCTATCATCTGCACGACTATGGGAGGGAAAATCCTTGGGTGACGAGCAAGGGGGTCTGCAAGCGTCTTACCTTCGGAGACAGCTTTTCTCGCGCCCATAATGGCCTCTTCGGTAATGACGTTGCCGGATGCTTTTGCCGTGATTTCAAGGGCGTCCAGAATGGAGATACCACCGGTTATGAGGGTGGCGAGAGTTCTGCAGAACCTTGCCAGAACGGTTTTAAGGATCAAGTCACCCATCAAGGGAAATCTCAGTTTAAAAGCGTCTATAAGCTTTCTTCCTCTGTACGTATTTCTATATACGTACGTTATAGCCATAAACGTCAGAAAAATAGCAATAAGAATGTATATGATGTTGTTTTTCAAAAACGTGCTGATACCCATGATCATGAGAGTAAGTCCGGGAAGGGTTGTTCCCATGTCTTTAAACATCTCGGCGAACGTAGGCACAACAAAGATCATAATAACGGCGATGACTGTTATCGCGACTGTAATCACAACAGCCGGGTAGATCATTGCGCCCTTAATTCTCCTTTTAATGGCCTCTATCTTCTCAAGGAAGGTGGCGAGTCTCTGAAGAATGGTATCGAGAACACCGCCGGTTTCACCGGCCCTCACAAGGTTCACATACAGTATGTCAAAAGCCGAAGGGTGCTTGGCCAGGGCTTCGGCAAAAGTGGTGCCGCTTTCCACCGATTCCTTCACGCTCCGAAGTATACCGGCGAATTTTAGGTTTTGGTTCTGAGAGGCCAGTATGTCAAGTGAGCGAACAAGGGGCAGACCCGCGTTTACCATAACGGAAAGCTGCCTCGTAAATATAACCAGGTCTTTGGTTCCAACCCCCCCTCCCATAGCCGCAAATATCTTAGACAGATCAAACAGCCTTCCCTTTTCCTTAATCCTTTCCGGAACAGGGGTAACACGCATCTGCCGGAGACGGGCAATTACCGCAGATTTGTTCGGAGCTTCTATTTCCCCCTTTTGGAGACGTCCGTTTGCTCTACCTTCCCAAACAAATACTGGCATATTTAAACTCCTTGATTAGAAAACAAAGTGTTATTCTATCTCCTCGCAGCCCTGTCCATCTTTGGCTGCGCAACGCCCGTCTCATCTATTATTCTCTTCAGCTCGTCGGGCTCCTGGCTTTTGCCGATCGCATCCTCAAGGGATATCTGCCTTCTTAAATACAGATCGGCGAGGGATTGATTTAAAGTCTGCATGCCGTATTTTTCCTGTCCCATCTGCTGCTGCGAATAGATCTGGTGAACCTTATCCTCTCTTATCAGATTCCTTATGGCGGCGTTCAGAACCATGATCTCTAGGCAAAGCACCCTTCCCCCTCCTAACTTGGGGATAAGGGCCTGACACAGGACCCCCTCGAGAACCATCGAAAGCTGCGCCCTGACCTGGGCCTGCTCGTGAGGAGGAAAGACATCGATAATACGGTTAATAGTCTGCACTGCCGTGTTGGTGTGAAGCGTAGCGAATGTAAGATGACCGGTTTCGGCGAGTGTAAGGGCGATCTTGATGGTTTCTAAGTCTCTCATCTCACCTATTAACACAATATCAGGGTCTTCCCTAAGGACACTTCTCAGCGCCTCTTGGAAGCCCTTTGTGTCCGAGCCGATTTCCCTCTGGTTGACCAGGCAGGTGTTATGTTCGTAAATATATTCAATCGGATCCTCAATTGTTATAATATGCTCATGACGCTCGTGATTGATTTGATCAATAAGAGCCGCAAGGGTAGTAGTTTTGCCAGAGCCCGTAGGCCCCGTAACCAGGACGAGTCCCCTGGGTTTTCTGGCAAGGTCCATAACAACTTTAGGAAGTCCAAGCTCCTGAGACGATCTTATTTTAAAAGGGATAATTCGAAAGGCACCGGCAACAGCCCCTTTCTGGAAAAAAACGTTTCCTCTAAACCTTCCTATTCCCTGAAGACCGAAGGAAAAATCCAGCTCCCAATTCTCTTCGAACCTGTGTCTCTGCATATCGGTTAGAACACCGTAGCATAGGTCCTTTGTATCGGCTGGGGTAAGAGGGGGGTGTTTGATAGAAACCAGCTTCCCGTCAATTCTAAGCATTGGAGGCGAAGCTTGAGTGATGTGGAGGTCTGATGCGTTGTTCTCCGCCATTGATTTTAAGAGCTGTTGCAGGTTAGCAGCCATTCTTTGTACATAACCTCCGTAAGCTATATCTCATACTAATTAATCATCAGGAGCGGTGTTTCGTACCACCTCATCTATGGTCGTTATTCCCTTCTTCAACTTTTTAAGAGCGCTTTGCCTCAGCGTTGACATCCCCTGCCTGATAGCCTCTCTTTTCAGATCGAGTGCGGAAGCGCCACTCAGAACGAACTCTTTTAGCTCCTCGGTCATCGTCATAACCTCGTGAACGGCCAGCCTGCCCTTGTATCCCGTATCATTACAGGTATTACAACCCTGACCCCGAAGAGTCTTATACTCAGAGACCTCTTTGGGATTAACGCCCAGGTCAATGAGTACCTGTGGCAGGGTCTCTATCTCCTCTTGACAATCCAGGCACACCTTTCTAACAAGCCTTTGTGCCACAATAGCATTAAGAGACGCCGTTACGAGGAAGGGCTCAATACCCATGTTCAGGAGTCTTGTTATAGTTGAAGGTGCGTCGTTTGTGTGAAGGGTAGACAGAACAAGGTGACCGGTCAAAGCCGCCTTGATCGCAATCTCCCCGGTCTCATAGTCCCTTACCTCACCTACGAGTATGATGTCCGGGTCCTGCCTGAGGAAAGATCTCAACGCCGCGGAAAACGTCAAACCGATCCGCTCGTGCATCTGAACCTGGTTAACACCCTGCAGGCTGTACTCCACCGGGTCTTCAGCCGTTGAAATATTCACTTCGGGCTTGTTTATCTCCATCAAACTCGAGTATAGCGTGGTGGTCTTACCGCTTCCCGTAGGCCCGGTAATAAGAACCATCCCATAGGGCATGTGGATGGATTTTTTAAACTCCTCAAGCTGAAGCTCTTCAAACCCGAGCTTTGTCAAGTCAAGCTGGAGGGCCTCCTTATCGAGGAGCCTCATGACGACCTTTTCTCCATAAATCGTCGGGCAGATAGAAACACGATACTCCATGGTGCGGTTCTTACCCAGCCTGACCTTGATACGGCCGTCCTGAGGGAGCCTTCTTTCGGCAATATCGAGATTGGACATGATCTTGACCCTGGACACAACTGCATTCCTGAGCTGTGCCGGCGGACGCATGACGTTGTAGAGCACGCCGTCAATCCTGTACCTGACGCGGTACTCCTTCTCATACGGCTCGATGTGAATGTCGCTTGCCCCTTTCCTGACCGAATCGAAAAGCATGTGATTTACGAGCTTAACCACGGGGGCTTCTTCGGATGCCTTCTCAAGCTCGGTGACCCCCTCCATTGTTTCTTCCTGTCCGATCTCGACCACATAATCCTCGAGGTCATGCATCATCTGGTCAAGGTCTTCACCACTTGTCACGCTCTCACCCGAAAAGTCATCCCACTGCTCATCGGCCGTGTCGTAATACTTCTCAATAGCGGTCTGAACGGCTCTCTCCGAAGCGACAACGACCTCTATATTGTTTCCGGTGGCAAATTTGAGGTCATCAACGGCAAAAATGTTTGAAGGATCTGACATGGCCAGAACGAGGGTTGAATCGGTTCTATTGATCGGGATAAGGTTGTGCTTTATAGCCGTATCCTTTGAAACGGTATTTATTATATCATGGCCGATCTCAAATTCGTCCAGATTGACCGCCGGCACTCCGTATTGCTTGCTCAGAAATTCGACCAGCTGGTATTCGTTAATATAGCCGAGATTAAGGAGGGCTTCGCCGAGTCTCTTGCCCGTCTTGCGCTGCTCTTCAATAGCAGTCTTCAACTGGTCAAGACTGATGATATCTTCTTTAATTAATATGTCGCCAAGACGGCTGCTCATAGACCAAACCTTACACTAATTAAATCATAAAGGCCGCGTATTGCAAACAACTTTTTATGCAAGAGTGTCTTTAACTTAAAAAAAACAGATAAAGAGATTTGATGTCCTGAGATTTTTATATCAACCACCCACCCTAGTGATAAGAAAAGAAAACTCAAATATACAAGCCTCCGGTGAATTAACAAAAGTATAAAAAAACTTTCGAACTTTGAACCGGACGCAATGGAAACCGGTCAATAATTAAAAAAAGTGCTCAAGATCAACTAAATCTTATCGCACAAAGCACACGTATCCTTAATCTATCTTATAGTAAAATCTACATCTGTTTGTTATAATAGTCAAGAAACTCGGCTACATGCACCCGCACGGAAAAACCTCGCTCCCAGAGCCGCAGGTTAACCCGGGGATTGGTACAATCCCCGGGGTCTGGTAACCTCTAGATTCATATGCACGACTGTGGAACGGTAACGGTTATAGGGGCGGGACTGGCAGGCTCAGAGGCCGCCCACCAGGCTGCCAAATTCGGACTCAGGGTCCGCCTCTACGAGATGAGACCCAATACCACTACGCCCGCCCACCAAACGCCGGACTTCGCAGAGCTTGTATGCAGCAACTCACTGAAATCCGCCTCAACCGAGAACGCAAGCGGAATACTTAAGGAAGAAATGCTGCTCCTGCGCTCCATCACAATCGCCGCCGCGCTCCGGTGCAGAGTACCGGCCGGAAAGGCACTTGCCGTAGACCGCGCCAAGTTCTCAGGCCGAATAAGCAGAGAGCTTGAGGGAAACCCCCTGATCGAGGTAGTAAGGGAAGAGGTATCCGAGCTCCCTCCCGCTACGCAGGGGCCGGTCATCATAGCCACAGGGCCGCTCACTTCCCCGAAGTTTACCGAGCAAATAAGGGAGATCACAGGCTCCGAGCATCTGTATTTCTTCGACTCCATCTCACCCATAGTGGACGGCGAAACAATCGACTATTCGAAGGTGTTCAGGGCTTCAAGATACTCCAAGGGGTCTGAGCCCGAAGGGGATTATCTGAACTGCCCGCTGTCTAGACAGCAGTATCAGGACTTCGTAAAGGCCCTGTTGAGCGCCGAGCAGGTGAGCGTTAAAGAGTTTGAGAAGGAGCTTTACTTCGAGAGTTGCCTCCCGATAGAGGTCATGGCCAGCAGGGGCGTCGACTCGCTTCGATACGGGCCCATGAGGCCCGTGGGCCTTACCGACCCGAAAACCGGGAGAAGACCTTATGCCGTAGTGCAGCTTCGAACCGAGAACACGGGTCGCACGATGTACAACATCGTTGGCTTTCAAACCAAGCTCAAATACCCGGAGCAGAGAAGTCTCTTCAAGGCTATACCCGGACTTGAGAGTGCCGAATTCCTGAGGTACGGGAGCATCCACAGAAACACCTATATCCACTCACCCGGTTTGCTGCGCCCCACGCTTGAGCTGAAAAAACGGCAGAACGTTTTTTTCGCAGGCCAGATCGTGGGGGTCGAGGGCTACGTGGAGTCCGCGGCGATGGGAATCGTGGCCGGACGCAACGCCGCGCTCTGCGCAATGGGGATGAGCCCGGTCGTTTTCCCGCCCACTACGGCAATTGGGTCTCTCCTCAGCTACATCACCGATGAACAGATTAGGGACTTCCAGCCGATGAACATCAATTTCGGGCTGTTCCCCCAGCCGCAAAAGCGCATGCCGAAGTCCGAGAAGCGAAGCTACATTGCCAAAAAGGCTTTGGAGCGCCTTGAGGAATTTGCCCACGCTGCCTTCGGGCACATTAACTCCGATGGTATCGGGACGAAAAGCCAACTCAGCGCCGGAGGCGAGACTAGAATACCTTAAACCTAAATCGGCCGCTTCCTTAAAAATCAACACTCAACGGTGGATAAAAGGGCTCATTTTCAGGCTTAAGGAACCTTAGTATATATCAATCGTACAGTGTTCCGAACCCTCAGCGGATACGATTTGAATTCCAAAAAATAATGGTATTATTTGTAAACCTTCAAACAATGGGCAGACAAAGAATCGCTCGGAAACCGGCCGCTACATTCCAGGAGTTAATACTGGCCCTGCAGGATTTTTGGGCGCAGCAGGGGTGTCTGATCGCGCAGCCGTACGACATCGAGGTCGGCGCGGGCACATTCAACCCCGCCACCTTCCTTCGCTGCCTCGGCCCAGAGCCCTGGAACGTCGCCTACGTTGAGCCGTCGAGACGCCCAACCGACGGGAGGTACGGAGAAAACCCCAACAGGCTGCAGCACTACTACCAGTTCCAGGTACTCCTCAAGCCATCGCCCGACGACATACAGGAGCTCTATCTTGAAAGCCTCAAATCCCTTGGAATCGACCTGCTTGCTCACGATATTAGATTTGTGGAGGACGACTGGGACTCCCCTACCCTCGGAGCTTGGGGGATGGGATGGGAGGTATGGCTCGACGGCATGGAGATTACCCAGTTCACTTACTTCCAGCAGGCGGGTGGATTTGACCTCAACCCCGTCTCGGGGGAGATAACGTACGGTACGGAAAGGATAGCGATGTACCTTCAGGGGGTTGAGAACGTCTTTGAGCTCGAGTGGACAAGCGGGGTAACGTACGGAGAGATACACCACCGCACAGAGTTTACTTTCTCCAAGTACAACTTCGAGCATTCCAATGTGCAAATGCTAAGAGACATGTTCGAGATGTTCGAGGGTGAGTGCGCGAAGCTCGCCGAATTGAAGCTGCCCCTTCCGGCGTACGACTACTGCCTTAAATGCTCCCACACCTTCAACCTGCTGGACGCCCGCGGAGCCATAGGTGTTGCCGAAAGGGCTTCATACATAGCCAGGGTGCGGGCGCTCGCCAAACAGTGCGCCGAGGCGTATTTGGAAGAAAGGGAAGATCTCGGCTACCCCTTGTTGAAGAACAACCCATGGAACAAGACCTGATTCTAGAGATAGGCACCGAAGAAATCCCGGCCGGTTTCCTCAATCAAGCCCTGACCGACTTAAAGGACATAGCCGTTCGTGAACTACGGGCCAAAGACATCGCTTTCAAAGAGGCGCGCTCCTTCGGCACCCCAAGGCGGCTCACTCTGCACATAACCGGCGTCCTGGACAAGCAGCCCGACAAAACCGTCGAGAGCCTGGGCCCTCCAAAAAGGATTGCGTACGACCGGGAGGGAAACCCCACTAAGGCCGCCATAGGGTTTGCCAAATCGCAGGGCGTTAGCCCCGGGGAGCTTGTTCTCCTGAAAAACGATAAGGGCGAGTTCGCAGGCGCAAGAAAGAGGGTAAAGGGAGAAAAGACCGTAAAGCTCCTTGAAAGCATCCTACCCGGCGTGATCTTGAGTATCCCGTTTAGGAAATCGATGCGCTGGGGAGTGGTGGAGATCGATTTCGTAAGGCCCATCCGGTGGCTTCTGGCCCTGTTCGGAGGTAAAACAGTTCCGTTCTCCATCGGAGACATCAAAACAGCCAAGCTTTCCTACGGGCACAGGTTCTTAAGCCCCCGGCAGTTTCGGGTCTCGGGATGGGACGACTATACGAGCGGCCTTGAGAGCAGGTTTGTGGTTCTTGACCAGGACAAGAGAAAATCCCTTATCAGGAAACAAACGCAAAAACTGGCGGCGGAGGTGGGCGGGCATTTGGAAGAGGACGAAGAGCTCTTAGAGACCGTTACAAACCTGGTAGAATATCCGGTCGTTTTGGTAGGGAGCTTCGAGGAAGAATACCTTTCCCTGCCGAAAGAAGTCCTCATAAGCGTGATGAAGCACCACCAGAAGTACTTCCCCCTCTACGCCGACGGAGGCGAGAGACTTTTGCCGAATTTCATTTTCGTTTCCGGTACGAAAGTAAAAGACCCCAGGCTGGTAATAGAAGGAAATGAAAGGGTGATAAGGGCCCGCTTTAACGACGCAAAATTCTTCTACGACGAAGACACAAAAACACCCCTTTCGGAAAAGAAAGAGGCTCTCAAGGGAATGGTGTATCTCTCAGAGCTTGGAAATTACCACGATAAAACCAGGCGCATTGCGAAGCTGGCTTCACTGCTCGGCAAGAAGCTCGACTTCGAGCAGGAATCGCGTCGGAACCTGGTTCGTGCCGCAGAGCTCGCAAAGGCAGACCTTGCAACACAAATGGTGTTCGAATTCCCAGAGCTCGAAGGGACTATGGGCAAGTACTATGCACGCGCGTCGGGAGAAGACGACACGGTGGGCATCGCCATCGAAGAGCACTACATGCCCAGAACGCGCGACGGTGCAATACCGAGCACCGATGTGGGCTCGGTGCTGAGCATCTGCGACAAGGCGGACAACATATCGGCCTGCTTCACACGGGGTCTTATCCCCACGGGAGCCTCCGACCCCTACGCGCTCAGACGGCAGGCCATAGGAATTATCAACATAATTCTCGACTGGGAGTACCGCCTGAGCTTGAAGGAAATATTCGAAAACGGCCTGGAGCTGATACAGCATCAAATAGAAGCGGGCAATAAAAGGGCGAAGAAATTCTCAAGCCCCGAAGAAGCTCTGAACCTGATAACCGATTTCGTCAAAGAGAGGTACAGGAATATCTTGACCGCAGAAGGTTTTCCTGCCGATGTTGTCGACGCCGTGCTCTCTTGCGGCTGCGACGACCTCCTTGACACCAAAAGGAAAATACAAGCCCTTGTTGAATTCATGAACATGCCCGATTTCGATTCCCTCGCCATAGCTTTCAAGCGTGTGGTAAATATTGTGGAAGGCGCACAAAACCAAGGGGCAAGCAAAGAGCTGATGAGCGAGCAGTCCGAGCTTTCGCTCTATGAGAGCTACTGCGCAGTGAAAGCGGACGTACAAAAAATTGCAGATGACGGAGACTACCCTCAAATACTCTCGCTCATGAAAGGTTTGAAAAAGCCCATCGACGCTTTTTTTGATAACGTACTGGTAATGGAAAAAGACGAAGTGTTGCGTACGAACCGACTCGCCCTTCTGTGGGGCATAAGGGAGCTGTTCTTTACAGTAGCCAATTTCTCTAAAATCAGCACCTAACGGGAAAAGAACGCCTTAAAATGAGTGCCAAGACCGCAGTGAAAAAACAAGCCTCGCCGAAACCGCTCAATGCCCGATACGTTTATCCCTTCGGCGGCGGGAGGGCGGCGGGCACAGGGGATATGAAAGATGTGCTCGGCGGCAAGGGCGCCGGGCTTGCCGAAATGACTAACATCGGCATCCCGGTTCCTCACGGGTTCACCATTTCGACCGAGGTGTGCAGGCTCTTCTACGACAGCAGAAAACACATCCCAACGAGCGTAAGAGCCGAAATTGAAAAGAACATCCGCTCCCTTGAGAAAATCAACAAGAAAGCGCTGGGCGACACGAGCGACCCGCTACTGGTCTCGGTGCGCTCCGGGGCAAAATTTTCGATGCCCGGAATGATGGACACCATCCTTAACCTCGGTCTCAACGACAAGAGCGTCGAGGGCCTGGCCGAGAAAACAGGGAACCCTCGGTTTGCCTGGGACGCTTACCGGAGGTTCATCCAGATGTTCGCCAGCGTCGTAGAGAGGGTCGATAAGGACCTCTTCGAAAACATCATCGACTCGATGAAAAAGAAATACGGAGCCAAGCAGGACATCGACCTGGACGTGGTGGCCCTTAAAAAATTAGTGGACAGATTCAAAGCGCTGGTGAAGAAACAAACGGGGAAAAGCTTCCCACAGGAGCCCAAAAAGCAGCTCTACATGGCCATAACGGCGGTATTACTATCATGGCACAACCCCCGGGCGGTCTTCTACAGGAAGCAGTACAATATCCCCCACGACATAGGCACGGCGGTAAACGTGCAGACGATGGTATTCGGGAACAAAGGCGGCAACTGCGCCACGGGCGTGGGCTTCACACGAGACCCGTCATCGGGGGAAAAGAAGCTCTACGCCGAGTACCTGATTAACGCCCAGGGAGAGGACGTTGTCGCGGGCACTAGAACACCCAAGCTGATAGAAACGATGGAGTATGAGCTTCCCGACGTTTACAAACAGATCTGCAACACTGCAAAAAGACTCGAAAAGCACTTCCACGATATGCAGGACTTCGAATTCACCATCGAGGATGGGAGGCTCTACCTGCTCCAGACAAGGACGGGCAAACGCACCGGCATTGCGGCAGCCAAAATAGCATACGATATGGTCAGGGAAAGGGTTATTAATACCGAAGAGGCCCTTATGAGAATCGAGCCCGAGCACATCGAGCAGTTCCTTTTCCCGATATTCAACCCGGAGGAAAAAAAGAACTTCGATGTTATCGCAGTGGGCCTGCCAGCCTCACCAGGGGCCGCCGCAGGCCGGGTGTGCTTCGACCCCGACACCGCTATCAAATTTAAGGACAAGGGCGAGAGGGCGATACTGGTTAGAAGGGAAACGAGCCCCGACGACATACACGGAATGGCGGTATCCGAAGGAATACTCACCGCCAGGGGAGGACGCACCAGCCACGCCGCCGTGGTGGGGAGGCAGATGGGCAAGGTGTGCGTCGTCGGCGTGGAAAACATCGAGGTTAAAGAAAGCTCGAAGCTGTTCAGGGTCGGCAGCCTGGAAGTAAAAGAAGGTGACTACATCTCCATCGACGGGTTCGACGGAACGGTGTGCCCGGGAGACATCCCCGTGATCTCATCAGAGGTCATTCAGGTCATCGAAGGCAAAATTCCCCCCGAAAAGTCGGAGAAGTACGTTGTATTCACCACCATCCTCAAGTGGGCGGACAGGGCCAGGAGGCTCGGCATCCGCACAAACGCCGACACCCCGTACGAATCTGCCATTGCAGTGAAATTCGGCGCCCATGGCATTGGGCTCTGCCGCACGGAGCACATGTTCTTCCATGAAGACCGCGTCCCGTTGATGCAGGGGATGATAATGGCCGAGACAACCGAGAAGAGGATCAAGTTCCTAGACAAACTGCTCCCCATGCAAAAAGAGGACTTCAAGGGCATATTCAGGGAGATGAACGGCTACCCCGTCACCATAAGGCTGCTCGACCCGCCCCTGCACGAGTTCCTGCCCAAGCACACCGACCTATTGATGGATATAAAGGAGATCAAGCTCAAGGGGGGCTCGAAAAGGAAGCTGAAAGAAAAACTCACCGTTCTAAAGAGGGTTGAGGAACTTCACGAGTTCAACCCGATGCTGGGGTTCAGGGGATGCAGGCTCGGCATCCTGATGCCCGAGATAACGCGCATGCAGACTCGCGCCATTATGGAAGCCGCCTGCGAGGCGACGGCCGAAGGCATAAAGGTAATCCCCGAGATCATGGTACCGCTCGTGGGAATGCTCAACGAATTTAAAGCGCAGAAGAACATAATCGAAGAAGTGGCCAAGGACGTGATCAAAAAGTACAAAAAGAAAATCAGATACCGCGTGGGCACGATGATTGAAGTCCCCCGCGCGGTGCTTGTGGCGGACAATATAGCCAAAGAGGCCGAGTTCTTCTCGTTCGGCACGAATGACCTGACGCAGGCCGTGTTTGCCTTCTCGCGCGACGACGCCGCAAAGTTCATCATACCGTACATGCAAATGAAGGTGTCTTTCGGAGACAAAGAGGTGGATATGCTGGAAAAAGACCCCTTCTCGACGATCGATGTAAAGGGCGTTGGGGCCTTCATGCGCTACGCCTATCAGAAGGGCAAGGAAGCAAGGCCTAACCTCAAGGTGGGCATCTGCGGCGAGCACGGAGGTGACCCCGCCTCAATCGAGTTCTGTCACGGGTTGGGCATCGACTACGTTAGCTGCTCCCCGTACCGCGTGCCCATAGCGCGCCTCGCCGCTGCAAGGGCCGCGATCAAGGAGAAGCTGGAAGGGGGTTGATATAATTCAATGCTAACATATAACTATAACAAGCTCATTTAAGAAACTCACCACCTACGGAACAGCTACTCCCGATACTCATACATGTATTCGTTTTTTATTTTATGGCCTCTCTACCTCACCCACTTCTTACCGGCAGAAAGGCTGTCAACCAGCCCCTCGATCTTGGCTTCGAGCCGTGCCTGAGCGTCCCTCAGCTCATCGATCGATTTCCTCATCTCCTCCAGCTCACCTGACGCTGTTGCGCCGCTTGAGGGAGCCATATCCAGCCTCAGTATGTCGGGGCGTGAGAAGTGCCCCACGCCGTCTATGACCGCCTTCGCCCGGATGATCATATCCATGTCGATCTCCGCATAAACGATGCCCTCCTTGTCATATAGGGGCCCTGCTATGTATTCGCCGCGGGGGCTGATGATGCCACTGCCGCCGGGGTAGTCCCAAGCGGTTTGCTCCTTGAGGGGGAAGCCGTCGGGAATCATGCTTTCATCGAGGTACTGGGACGCGGCGATAACGAACACCTGACCCTCGAAGGCGTACTGTCTGCTCGCAAAGTCCATCGTGGGCTTGACGAAGCCGTGGCCCACCCAAAGGCCGGCGTGAACCTGCTCTCCCTTGGTGAACATGGCGTATTTCGCAAGGGTCATGTGGTGCTCATAGCAGAAGAACCCGCCCAGCCTGCCGAGCTCCGTGTCGACCACCGTCAGGTCTTCCGCCCCGCCCATACCCCAGATGCACTTCTCACTGTCTATGGACATGAGCTTCCTGTGCCTGCCAATTATCCCCCCTTCGCTTCCGAAAAAGAGCATCGTGTTGTACAACGTGCCCCCTTCCCTCTCGTTAACGCCTATTACAACGCATGCTCCGGCGTCTTTTGCGGCCTTTGAAATTTTATCGGTGGAGGGGCTTGGGACTTCAACGGAGTTCTTGAAAAGCTCCGTGTATGCGTCGAGGACGAGCTTCCTGCCTGAGGCCGTGCCCAGGTCTTTGGGCCAGTAGGGGTAAGCGGGGATAAACGCTTCGGGAAACACTATCAGCCTCGCGCCGCTATCAGCCGCCTCTTCTATCAGAGCGCACGCCTTGCCCACCGACTCTTCCCCATTCAAGAACACAGGCGCCGCCTGAACGGCCGCCGCTATAAACCTCACCTCGTCCATTCCCGATTCACCCCCTCTTGTATTAACAAGGTATTAATATAACCCGTGCACCAAATAAGGGGAAATCCGCTGACGCCAGTGAACGGGGAGCCGAAAAGGGTGTTAGCCGCCGAAGGCAGGATGGTATTGGTGGAGCACATTCGCGACATCCCCAATTTCATCGCCTTCACCCCCGGTTTTATGCACTTCATGTCCGAGAAGGAATGGAGAAGGGTCGCTACGGCAAGCGACCCTTTCGTGACAGGTTCATTCAGGATCACCCCGTTTGTCGAGGTGTTTGCGCTCCAGCGCGGTTAATTCCTCCTCAAACATCCACCTAAATACCCCCCTCTCTCAAGTTCATCCTTTCGATACCAAGCGCCCTTCCCGATTCGGGGTCTATGTCCATCAAAACCCCTTGCAACACTACGTTTTCCGTGGCAGGCTCAAGACGCTGGGGCATGAGGGTGAGGAACTTAGCCATGGCCTTTTCCCTGTCCATACCGATAACAGAGTCCATGCTCCCTGTCATACCGACGTCTGTGATGTATGCCGTGCCCCCGGGCAGAACCCTATCGTCCGCGGTCTGCACGTGTGTGTGCGTCCCCAGCACGGCGCTAACCCTGCCGTCGAGGTACCAGCCCATCGAGAGCTTCTCGGAGGTGGCCTCTGCGTGAAAATCGAGGATCACAATAGGCGTATTATCGGCAGCTTTTTCCACCAGTCCGTCGGCCGCGGCAAATGGGTTTTCATACGAATCCATAAACAGCTTGCCGCACAGGTTGAGCACCGCCACCTTTACCCCGCCCCTGGAAATAAACACCCCTACACCCCTGCCGGGAGCGCCCTCCGGGTAATTAGCAGGGCGGATAAGGCGCGGCTCGCCGTCGATGTAGGGAATGATCTCGGGCCTGTCCCAGATGTGGTTGCCGGAGGTGAGGACATCGATTCCGGCCCCGAGGAGGAATTCGACAATTTTGGGGGTCACTCCCCTGCCTGAGGCAGAATTTTCGCAGTTGGCAATTACGAAATCCACCCCCATTCGCTCGGCGTATACAGGCACGATGTCGCGCACTGCGCTCCTGCCGGGAGCGCCCACAATGTCCCCGATGAAAAAAATGCGCATTGTCCTCTGTAAGTTTTTAAGAAAACACCAAAAACCCGGAGGAGGATATTTTATCTCGCCCCCCCGGGAGTAATCAGCAACAAACTTCTCTACACAGATTATGATGCATAGGCGCTTGAGCGCACTTCCCTGATCACCGTGATCTTCACCTGCCCAGGATATGCGACCTCGCTCTGTATTCTCTTGGCAATCTCCATAGAAAGCAGCACCGCCTCATCGTCGTTTATCTTAGAGCTCTCCACTATCACCCGCACCTCTCTGCCTGCCTGTATGGCATAGCACTTCTCCACACCCTTGAAACTGGCCGCAATGTTCTCCATATCATTTATCCTTTGCACATACGACTCGTACATCTCCAGCCTGGCTCCGGGCCTAGCGGCGGATATTGCGTCGGCCGCGTGGATAATCACGGCAAGAATGGAGTTCGAGTTCGGGTTATGGTTTGAAGTTACGGCTTCAACAATTTCAGGGATTTCGCCATACTTTCTCACCAGATTGGCTCCTATATCGACATGGGAGCCCTCCACCTCATGGTCGACGGACTTGCCTATATCGTGGAGCAGCCCCGCCCTTTTAGCCAGCTTGGGGTTGACGCCGAGCTGAGACGCTATGATCCCGGAGATAAACGCGACCTCTAGGGAATGGTTGAGGATGTTCTGGGAGTAACTGGTCCTGAACTTAAGCTTACCTATGAGCTTAACGAGGTCGGGATGCATACCTGAGGCGCCGACATCGAACACCGCCCGCTCGCCTACCTTCTGTATCTCTCTATCCACTTCCCCCTCGACCTCTGTAACCACGTCTTCTATCCTAGCCGGGTGTATGCGTCCGTCCGCAATCAGCTTCTCAAGGGAGATTCTGGCCACCTCACGCCTGATGGGATTGAGAGAGGAAAGCACGACCGTCTCCGGAGTGTCGTCAATTATGATGTCCACCCCTGTGCGTGCCTCGATTGAGCGGATGTTTCTGCCTTCCCGTCCGATAATCCTTCCCTTCATATCGTCTGAGGGCAGATTAACAACGGTTATGGTCTTCTCGCTCGTGTACTCGCCAGCATACCTCTGTATGGCAATGGAGATTATGTTCTTGGCCAACTCTTCGCTCTTGTCGTTCAGGTCGTCTTCGATCTGCTTAAGTCTCTTGGCGGCCTCAACCCTGGCCTCGTCTTCTATGATGTTAACAAGCTCGTTTTTAGCGTCCTCCCTGCTCATTCCCGCTATATACTCAATCTTTCTCCTCGCCTCTTCCACAACTGCATCGAGTTCTGCCTGCTTGCTCTCTATCTGGGCTTCCCGCTCCCGAACCTCCTGTTCTTTCCTTGCGAAATTGGCGTCACGTCTCTCCAAGGCTTCGTATTTTTTATCAAGGTTCTCTTCCCTGGAGAGAATCCTCTTTTCCATTTTCGCAAACTCCTTCTGGCTCTCCCTGATCTCTCTATCCATTTCGGATTTCTTATCAGCCACGATCTCTTTAGCCTTGAGCTCCCCCTCCTTACGGATCTTTTCCGCCTCAGCCCTGGCTTCATCCACAATCTTCTGCCCTTCGGTCTTCTTCACGGCAGCGTCTCTACCCTCTATCAAAGCCCTATAAGCAAAATGCGCTCCGGCGCCTATGGCCATTGCAACTATTCCTGTAAACGCATACCATATAATCATGTTCTTCCTCCTTCGCAAAAAATCGTCCCCTCATCAGTCACCACAAGTCCCATCTCCACATCGCTCTTCTCATTAGGCAGAGCGTCAACCACCTGAAAACCGTAGGCTAAGGCCACCCTTCTCCTGCGCTCAACGCCGCCTATCGAACGGTCGTAATACCCATGGCCGTAGCCAAGCCTCCCGCCTGAGCGGTCGAAGGCCACGCAAGGTATGATTGCGAGGTCTATGTCATTTATGCTTATCGATGGGGAGCTACGGGGGGGCTCGGGGATTCCGTAACTCTCTACTGCGAGCTCACTCATCTCGCATACACGTCCGAACTCAAGCTCAGAGCCCTCCACTCTCGGGAAGTAAACGGCTTTCCCGAAACGCACGGAGTTCTCGAATATCTCTAGAGTGCTTACCTCACCCGCTATTGGGGAATAAAGGGCTACGGTACGGGCCGCTCTGTAACGCTCGAGGCTAAATAGATTCTCGGCTACTAAACCGCTGAGTACGGAGCGACGGGCCCCTGAAAGCTGCATTCTCCGTTTTCTGAACACAGCCCTTATCTCGCCCTTTCGAGTTAATACGTCGGGATTTTCGATTAAACCAATTGAACCGCTAACAGCAACTTCATCAACTCCAGCTTTTAAACGTACCGGGTTTTCTCTGATCTTCTTCGGATTCTGTTTCCCCGCCTGACCCAATCTCTGTAGGATCAGTTTCCCCGAGTGCGTCATCGAACATGGCAACCAATCTTCTTGTTTTTTCCTCAGCACTGCTTTTGTACTCCTCGTACTCACTCTTCAACCTAAACAGGTCGTCGGCGATTTTGAGAGTGGAGAGAAATAGGGGAAGAGGAATTTTTATACTTCCCAGGTTAGGAGAGGTATCTCTGACGATTTCTTCCATATAATTGGCGATTTGTTTCACATAGTCCTCTTCGGCATCGGTCTTTACGAGATATTCGTTGCCTAGAAAACTGATCTTAACGCTTTTCATTAAACTACTTTCCCTCTCTGCTCAGATAAATCTCAATCTTATCGATAATCTCTTCCAACCTGGACTTCACTTCTCCCTTTTCCGTTTCCAGAATGCGCACAAAATGTCGCAGCCTATTTAACTCTTCCAACATCTCTCTCCTTTCAGCCTCCAGTTTCGCCTTCATCGAGAGAGCGACTTTGATTTTGTTTTCTAGGATATCTATCTTTTCCACACTGATAAGGCAAGAGTTTAATCTTATCTTGAAATTTATTCAAGTTATGTAATCATAATACTCGAAAATGAGTGAAAATGGAATGTTGAGGCGTCTTGAGGAGATAGAAAAAAAGTACCTTCATATTGAGGAAATCCTAAGCCAGCCCGATATCTCACCCACCGAAATCCACCGTTATTCAAAGCAGCGCTCGGAAATTATAGAAATAGTCGAGACGTACCGGGAGTACAAGCAAACCCTCGAGGAGATTGAAAAAAACAGGACTCTGCTCGCTGACCCGGAGCTGGGCGAGCTTGCAAAAGAAGAGCTGGGGGAGCTCCTGCAAAGACGCTCCATCCTCCAGGAGCAGCTCAGGGAGCTTATGCTCCCCAAAGACCCGAACGATTCCAAGAACGTTTTCCTAGAGATTCGAGCCGGCACCGGGGGGGAAGAGGCGGCGCTTTTTGCCTCCGACCTGTTTCGAATGTACTCACGCTTTGCCGAGCGCACCGGCTGGCGCGTTGAGGTCATGAACATCAATGAAACGGAGATTGGGGGAATAAAAGAGGTAATTGCCGCCATAGAGGGCAGTAGCGTGTACGGTAAGCTGAAATACGAAAGCGGAGTCCACAGGGTACAGCGAATACCTTCGACGGAGGCGGGCGGCAGAATCCATACCTCCACCTCGACCGTTGTCGTCATCCCGGAGCCCGATGAGATGGACGAATTGGATATCGACGAAAGGGACCTGAGAATCGACACGTACAGGGCGTCGGGACCCGGAGGCCAGCATGTTAATAAAACCGACTCGGCCGTCAGGGTCACGCACCTGCCCACGGGTATCGTGGTTCAGTGCCAGGATGAAAGGTCGCAGCACAAGAACCGCTCAAAATGTATGAGAATGCTAAGAGCCAAGCTCTTCGAGCTCGAAGAAGAGAAAAGGCAAAGCGAAATCTCTGACCTGAGACGCTCGCATGTCGGAAGCGGCGACAGGAGCGAAAAGATAAGAACCTACAATTTCCCACAGGGCAGGATCACAGACCACAGAATTGGACTGACGCTGCACAAGATAGAGGCCATACTTGACGGCGACCTCGAAGAGATCACACAAGCCCTCAACTCACACTACAAGGCCAAGGTCATGAACCAAGCCCCTGAATCCTAAGCCTCCGCCAACAGCGCTCAAAAGACGGGGATAAACACTGCTCACATTGGGGCGGGATTGCGCTCGTACCGTTACGTTTCCTATCTCCGCTACAGATTCGAAAAACGCAAATCAAAAAGACGCTGCAGAGGGACCAATCACCCATTCGCAGTCTTAGATCCGTCCACTTCCATGAGAGCCGTTTCGAGCGAATCGCCCGTGCTCAGGTAAAATATCATTATAAGCGAACGGTTGAGTTCCTTTAACTGTTGCATGAATTAAATTAAGGTATATATATGAACTTCTATTGGACAATACCGCTCTTTTACCTGGCTTCCACCCTATTGTACTGGACCCATTTATGGACACAGAGCCCAAGGCCTTCCAAATTGGGTTATTACCTGATTGTGATCGGCGCGCTTGCTCAGACCATCATCTTAGTCAAGGTGTTCATGATGGACAAGCCCGTTTTTACAGGCATCGAGAGGTCGCTCTTTCTATTCGCCTGGTTCATTGCCATAGCCTTCATCGCGTCTGATCTGAAGCTCAAGGTCTCGGTGCTTGGGACATTCGTGGCCCCGCTGATATTCCTCCTAACCGTGCCGATCATTATAATCCCCCACGGCATTATCGAAGCTAACCCCTCCATAAGAAACCCGTGGATTTTGCTCCATGTAATGATAGTGTTTCTGGGCGAAGCCATATTTACCGTCGCTTTCGTGGCAGGCTTCCTCTACATATTCCAGGAAAGGAGGCTCAAATCCAAACGCATAGGAAGCTTTTTAATGAAACTGCCTTCCCTAACCAGGCTAGACAGGCTCAATCACCTCTGTCTTCTCATCGGGTTTCCCATCCTCACCGTCGGCTTAGCGCTGGGGGTGTTATCGGCAAAGCAAATCTGGGGAGTTTTTTGGAAATGGGACTACAAAGAGGTCTGGGCGCTTGGGACATGGTTTTTGTTCGGAGTCCTTATGCACGGAAGGCTTATGTTCAGCTGGAAGGGGAGAAGAGCGGCTGTGGGTGCGATTTTAGGGTTCGCAGTTATCATAGCCACCATGTTCGTAATCAGCTACCTTACACCCGGGAAATACGAAGTGGTCGTCCCGAATTGAGTGCTGTAGGGATACAGCGCGGTGATCTCGCCCCGTTTTAAAGAAAGGATGTACGGGTTGGGAGAAATTGTTATCCCGTCTTCATGATCGTTGCTGATGTCATAAAACGAACCGGTTCCCTTTCTAAGAATCCGTTCGATAATTTCATCAGACTTGCGGACACCCGAGCTCCTCAAAGCTTCCATAATTATGGTCACGGCCTCAAAAACCTGGTACTCAAGAAAGCCGGGCTCATCGCCGAATGCCTCTTTGTAAATGTTTACGAAGTCAACCCACCGTACGCTGCCCGGGAAGAAATAGTCCGTGAAATATATCCCGGTTATATTTTTGCCGATGCCCCTTGCAAATGTAGTGCTGTTCCACGTATTGGGGCCCAGGAATACGGTCTCTTCGAACTCCTTTTCCCGTTTGAGCTTCATAATCAACTCGGCTGAAGACCTAGCGCCGTCGGGAATGAAAATTGCGCCGGGACGGACGGCTTTTAACCATGCAAGCTCCCTCGAGAAGTTCCAAATAAACCCGTCATGAGAATTAACATACCCGATGCTGCCTCCCAGCAGCTTGACCGCTCCAGTGAACGCGTCCTTCATTATCTCTCCGGGCCTGGTACTCGGATAAAGCACTGCAAAGGTGTTCGTATGAAGGTCCCCTGCAGCGAACTGGGCCATAACGCGGGCCTGTTTCTGGAGGGAATAACCGAATTTGATAAGGTTGGGGTTCCCTAGAAATTCTCTTTCCGAAAGGGGGAAAACTACCGTAGGAACCCTTAAATCCTTTATTGTACCGTTAACTTCCCTTACCGATGAGCTCAAGAATGGGCCTATGACAACTGACACCCTATCCCGAAGCACCATATCTCTTAGCGATTTCTTCAAGACCGCCTCGTTCTCCCCGTAATCCATAACGATTACTTCCATACCGTTAGAGGACGTAAGTACCTCCGAGGCGGCAATTATTCCCTTTAAAGCCCTCCTTCCAATGGATTCATACTTGCCTGAGAGGGGCAGGAGGCAGCCCAATACCTTCTTATTAATTCTCGCCCTGGGTACCTCCCCAGTGTTGTAGTATTTTGTCGCCGTCTTGAGCGATTCGTTTCCGCTGCGCTTGGAGCCGCCCGGCCAGGAGGGGGTCAGACCCTGGGAAAATCCTAAACCCTGAAAACATACTAAGAAAACAAAGGAGCCCACCAGCATCCCAAGCCATCGGAACCCGCGACACAATGAGAAGGTCTTAGGGTCTAAATTCATCTCTGGGCGTATTATAACATTTATGGACAATTAGTTCAGACCGCCTCCCTTTACAGCTACAAATATTAAGCCGGCAACACCTCAGCACCTCGCACCGGGCACTTTACGCTCGGCTACGGAAAGGCAGTGCTTCGATTCGGACAGTGGTGACTAAAAGCGATAATGAGCTGAGCCCGTTCAATGAGAAAACCTGGCAAAGAACTACTGAAAAAGCTGAGAGCAGGGGCGACTCATTTTGCAAGTGCCAATATTTTTTAGCAAAAAAATTCTAACCAACTGTTATAATTGGTTTATAATATATTGCAACTGCGAAGAAATACCCTTGACAATCTTTCAATGCTGGTTATATTATTTACAAAAAGCAGGAGGTACAGAACAGTGGCTGTACAAAAAGAAACAAAAGTAGATGAGTTCACGGAGGCTTTTAAAGACTTCAGCGGTCTTGTGAAGGACAATTACCTCCTTAGCCTCAAGACCGCGGTTTCCCTTATGGAGGAAAACCAGAAGCTGCTGAACACCCAGTTTGATTACCTACTTTCTATACAGAAAGAAGGCGCCGGCGGGCTGAAGGTCGCTTACGACAAACTCCCCAAGGAGCTAAACGCAGAGCAGTTCAGTGCAAACCTGGACAACATCCTCAACGCACAGAACAACTTCGTGGGTGTGCTGAGACGCGCTTCAGACGTGGCTACAAAGAACTCCTTAGCCATCACACAAAAAACGGCTGAAAGGGCTATCGGAGTGCTTGAGGGTTACCTGAAGCTCTTTAATGTATGATGTTTAAAGGGTAGAATTTCCCTGTACGCGCTTCAAACATTCAGGCTATATACGCTCTTAATGAATAGGGAAACTATCCTGCAAACACACATTAAGGAGGGGCCAATGGCTGATAAAAGAACGGAAGGGGAAACTTATTATCTCAATTACTTCAAAAAGCTTTACGAAAGCTGGGAAAAGTCCATGTCCAATGCCCTGGAGCTTTGGTTAAAGAGTCCGGCAAGCGCCGCGAGCGCCCAGAGCGCCGTAAAGAAAGCCCAGGAATTTAAGGACTACATGTATGAGATCATGGAGCGCACGCTTAAAAATAAGTACCTGCCGATGAAAAATGATTTCGACAGGATAGCCGAGTCGCTTGACAACCTGGAGGACAAGCTATCGAGACTCTCGGAGAGGATCGAAGATATTGAAACCTTAAAAGTAAAAGAGCCCGCCAAAAAATCCAGGAAAGGCTCTAAATCAACCGAAGCGAAGACGGCAAAGAAAACAAAAGCAAATCTAGAGCAGGCAAAGCCCGCCGCTGCGAAACCAAAAAGCAAAGCCAAAACACCGAAAACACGGAGGAAGAGCGAATGAGCACCGAAAATTTCGATCAGAAACAGTTTTATAAGAACTTATTTGGGATATGGGAAAAGACCATAGACGAAACGTTTAAGTTGTGGTCTAAAAGCCCTTTTACCGAATCACCCTCAAATAAAGACGGGAACTCTGAGGTAGACCCCAAATCATATTACAAGAAGTTCTATAGTGTTTGGGAACAGAACCTGTCTGAGGCGCTGGAATCGTGGCTAAAAACGCCTTATTTCTCGGCCACAGTCGGAAAAGGGATTGAAAGATCTTCTGAGCTCAAAAAGTACTTTGACCAGGTTATCGAACGAAGCCTCAAGACCATGCATATGCCCACAAAAGGAGACGTCAACAAGGCGCTGGCGGCGATAAATAAGATAGAAGAGAAGGTCAATGACCTCATTGACAAAGTGGATGAATTGAACTCCTATAGAAAGAAATAGCTTTCCTGTGGGGGACATGCAAGGTGCCCGGATACTTCCCGGATACTTCAAAGAGTGCACCAAGTTCGCTCCATTCCGGCGCAAGAACTCGGGTATCCCAAAGATTCCTCTCTATTTTGCCGACTCAGCGTTTTGATAATGTCGATGGTATTAGGTTTAATATTCATATTGGAGGCCGCTAACGATTTGGAGGTGAGAATAAAAAATGTCCACAAAGAATTGGGAATTCTTGGTCGCTGAAGCAGAAAAACTGAAACACAAGCTGTCGAAAGGGGCGGAGCTGGTTCTTAATCCCCCGGACCTCAAGCTCGGAATCACACCTCACGAGGTAGTATTCACAGAGAACAAAATGAAGCTCCTCCACTACACGTCCCAGACTGAAGAACAGTGCCCCGTTCCGCTGGTAATGGTCTTCGCCTTGATTAACCGTTCGTATATACTCGACCTGAAGCCCGGAAAAAGTGTCGTGGAAGTGCTTCTGAAGCACGGAATGGACACGTATCTCATCGACTGGGGAGTGCCCGGAGATGAAGACTGTCACCTCAATATGAACCACTATGTGAACCGCTATATCAAGAAGGCTGTGGAGAAGGCCAAACGTATTTCGGGAAGCGATAAGGTGAACCTCCTTGGATACTGCATGGGCGGAACAATGTCGGCCATGTACACCGCTCTCCATCCCGAAGACATCAACACCCTGATTCTCATGGCGGCGGGGATCGATTTCAAAGTGGACGGAATGCTTAAGCTCTGGGGGGACAAGCCCAACTTTGACGTCGATAAGTTCGTCGACGCCCACGGGAACGTCCCGCCCGAGTTCCTCCAGATCGGTTTCCTCTTCATGAAGCCGGTGCAGAACCTGGTGTCAAAGTACTTAAGCTTTTACGAGAACATAGAGAACGACAACTTCGTTGAAAACTTCCTTGCGATGGAAGCGTGGCTCGGCGACAACATACCCGTTGCGGGCGAGGTATTCAGAGAGTTCATCAAATACTGCTACCAGGACAACCTTTTAATTCAGAACAAGCTGAAAATCAACGGACGGACGGTGAATTTAGGGAACATAACGTGTCCGGTTCTAAACCTTGTGGCCGAAAAAGACCACTTGGTGCCTCCCGAGTCCAGCATCGGCTTCAACGACCTTACGTCGAGTAAAGATTCAAAAACGATCGTTTTCCCCTCAGGCCACATAGGGCTTTCCGTAAGCAGCAGGTGCCTGAAGACCCTCTGGCCCGAAGTCGCAGGGTGGGTGGGTGAAAGGTCGGTATAAAGAAGCAAGCGTTTGTGCGCTCACACCTCGAACCAACCCTATTTTAGGGAACACACATTCACTTGAGCGTATGCTGATTAAATATAATGTCCGCCGTTCATCCTCAGCGTAATTCCGGTAATCCACTTCGCCGCGGGAGAGCACAGGAAAAGCACCGCAAGCGCTACTTCCTCAGGCGAGCCGAACCTGCCCAGAGCAATGTCCTTTTTAATCTGCTCCCTTATATCCTTAGGCACAGTGCTGAGCATATCGGTCTCTACAAAGCCCGGGGCAATGGCGTTGACCCTGATGTTGTTTCTGGCAAGCTCCTTGGCGAGGCTCTTTGTGAAGCCCATAATACCCGCCTTTGTAGAGGCGTAGTTGGCCTGTCCGGGGTTGCCCATTTCTCCTATGATCGAAGACACAGATACTATCACCCCTTCCCCCTGCTCGAGCATCGACTCAAGAACCGCCTTGGTACAGTTAAAGCAGCTCGAGAGGTTGGTTTCAATAACCTCGTTCCACTGCTCCGGGGTCATCCTCCTGATGGTCCTATCTCGGTTGACCCCCGCATTGTTAATCAGAATGTCCACTTTGCCGAAATGGGTTAGGGCCGCCTTGCCTATGGCCTGAGCCTGCTGGAAGTTCCCTACGTTTCCCCTTACCGTGATACACTTTCTGCCCATGGCTTCTATATCTTTTTTCACCGCGTCGGCCTGTTCATCGCTCCTGTTGTAATTGACCACTATGTCCGCTCCTCCCTCGGCAAGGGCTAGAGCAATGGCCTTGCCAATGCCTCTTGAGCTCCCGGTTACTACGGCGACTTTCCCGCTCACGTCATAAAGGTCTTTTATCATCTCGTCTCCTCCTACTGAATTTGTTGTCATGAACGAACAGTAGATATTTAACGTCATTTGATAATTTGTCAAATTCCCGGGGCCGCCGCTGCGCAGCGTGCCAGGTTGAAATTTCGGATAAATGTTTTAGGATTTTGTTTCGTCATATTCTAAGGGAAGCTATTACGATATAATGAGTTCTCCGGCTTCCCCCGACCGGGTAATCCCGCATTGACGAGAGCCGATATGAACCAGTTTGTAAAGTCCCACGGTTTGGGAAATGACTACATAGTACTCGACGGCGAAAAACTGTCGTTCCAATTAACACGCTCCTCGATCGAGCTACTATGCTCGAGGAACTACGGCATCGGCTCGGACGGAATCCTGCTCCTTACCCGTTCCGAGGAGGCGGATTTCGGACTCAGAATCCTCAACCCCGACGGGAGCGAAGCGCAAAAGAGCGGAAACGGTATCAGGATTCTCGCCAAGTTCCTCTACGAGCACGGCTACACGGATAAAGAGATTTTCACTATAGACACTCCCGGGGGCAGGGTAGAGGCAGCCCTCGAGGTATCCGGCGGGAAGGTAAAATTCGTTACTGTGGAGATGGGTAAAGCCACTTTTAACAGCAAACTCATTCCCGTAACAGGGGCCGAAAGGGAAGTGGTCGGGGAAGAGATAACGGTGGATGGCGATGTTATGATATTTACGGGGGTATCGGTCGGGAACCCCCACTGCGTTGTGTTCATTGAGGTGCTTGACGAGGGGCGCCTTCGCAAGATGGCCCCCCTGCTCGAAACACACCGGCTATTCCCGGAGCGCATAAATGTACAGTTCGCAAAGGTACGCACCACACGGCGCGTAGAGATACTCATTTGGGAGCGCGGCGCCGGTTATACTCTTGCCTCAGGGAGCAGCTCCTGCGCAGTGGCGGCGGCCTGCGTCAAGAACGGCCTTACCGATAAGAGCCTGACCGTGTCGATGCCCGGCGGCGAGCTGGATATAGAGGTAAGGGAAGACTGGTCGATAAAGATGAGGGGGCCGGTCGAGGAGGTGATGGGCGGGGTAATCAGCGACGAGCTTCTCGAAAAGCTATAACCGCATCCGTGCCGACTTCCATGCTAAAATTGCAGTAATGAACCATACATTAATAACGGCAGGAACCGTGCTTCCCATAAGCTCAAAACCCATAAGCAAGGGCGCCGTGCTCATCGCGGAGGGTAAGATACGGGCCGTCGGGAAGGAAAGGGAGCTAAAGAGGTGGAACAACACGTTCATCCTTTTACGACTGCTAGTGGTAGGCATGTTGGTGCGATTGTATTAAATGAGAGGTTCTTACAGTTTAGACCAGAGTTTCACCCATTCTTAAATGATGATTTCGGAACGGCGATGAATCAGAACATAGCTTTTAGCGGCATACCGTCGCTCATACATGACGGAGGGGATTCGGCAACGGTGCAGCAATGGGCGACATCTATAGTGGCGGGCGCCTGGGATTTCAATGATTCGACTAATCCGCAGGCGGGTTCGGGATGTAT
>JADFKM010000004.1 GCA_022564935.1 Candidatus Dadabacteria bacterium | reverse complement strand
GGAGACGGTTCATGTCCGAGAGCACCCTTGCGGTAATCCCCACGCTGGTCGCAGTCAAAGTGGCACCCACCATAATGGCGATGAGCATAACCATGTTGCCCTCTATCTGGCCGAGCATTCCCGCCTTCGCAAACGCCAAGATGCTAAAAAAGCCCAGGACAAAGGGGGTAACGACCCCTACAACGGCCACCATAATGGAGGTAATTCCCACCTTCAGGAGCTCCTTCAAATCGGTCTCCAGCCCTATCTCAAAGAGCAGAATAGCAACCCCTACCTCCGCCAGAAGGTGGAACGTCTCGTAACCCGCCTCACCCTGTATGGACGGAACCAGCGCAAGAACGCTCCCTCCCAGAACTACACCTGCTACAAGCTCGCCCAGCACAGAGGGCTGCTTGAAGCGCTCGAACAGCTCACCGAACAATTTGGAAGCAATCAGAACTATGGCAAAGGCGAGGAGAAACTTCTCAACAGGATATCCGCCTCCTATTTCTTCAACTGGCATTATCGTATGTTATGTTTCCTTAAAGCAGAAAAATATTAAGTCTATCCAGACAATTAAGTATCCTTAAGCAGGAAAAGAGCGCATAAAAGAGGCATTCAAAAGCCAAAAATTTTTAACATGAAAACCTGAGACTGTCAAACACCCCACCCTCCACAATTAAGAGCCCTCGGCGCTTAATTAAAATAAACTCATACCGTGAGTATGCGGCGCCGAAAACCCGCTCATTAATAACACAGCCCACAGGGAGGGGCTTAACCTAAATTTTCAGGAAATTCCGAATACCCCGAACATCGACAATGGCTCCTTCAAGGATCAAACCCCCTATGGGGGGGTAATTTCACTCTACGCCACAGAGGAGCCACAAATGATGATAATCTTATCAAAGATCATCGATAAAATGGGCAAAGAAACATCTCGTTAATCGATATGATTTGTAAAACTGGAAGGGTTCGAATGTCAGATTTCAAAACAAAAGAACTGCAAAGGCGCCGCACAGGTATTTGAACAATAAATTCCCCTCAACCACCCCCCTACCCCCCTAATCTATGTCCAGAACCCGTATCCTCACCTCCTTTTTGCCGTTCCAGACGTTGAACTCGGGGGTAAACACGACGTCAATCTCACCCTGCAGGTCAGGACTGCCCTTAAAATTGAACCAGATGGCGTTATATGTCCTACCCCCCGAAGACACAGTAATGCTCAGGTGCTTTTCCTTCAGGACGCGGCTCGAGACAACCGTCAAACACTTCGCCACAAAAACCGGCTCGGGATTGCCTATCCCGTACGGCGAGAGCGTATCAAGCTCCTTTAGGAGGCTCTCGTCCACCTCTGCCATATCGACTTCGCCGTCGATATGGATCTTCCGCGGGAAATGCCCGCCCGCCTTTGCTACGGCCTCCTCAAACCTCGTCTTGAAGGCATCAATATTTTCTTCCCTGATCGAGAGGCCCGCGGCAAGCTCATGACCGCCGAAATCAACGAACAGCTCCTTACACTCCGCCAATGCGTCGTAGAGATTCAGACCTTCAACGCCCCTGCCGGAGCCCTTTCCCACGCCATCTTCGCCAACCGCGATGAGCACGGCGGGCTTGTTGCACCACCCGGCTATCTTCGATGCGACGATGCCTATTACACCCGGATGCCATTTCTGGGACTCAAGCACGATGGAGAGGGCGCCTGAAAGCTCGGGACTCGATTCAACCATTGTTATGGCCTCAGAGAAAATATCGGCCTCGATCGCCTGCCTCTTCTGGTTTTCGCTGTTAAGCGTCTTGGCAAGCTCCCTGGATTGTCCCATATCCTCAGATATCAACAGCTCCACCGCCTCCCGTGCGCTGTTGAGCCTCCCCGAGGCGTTCACCCTAGGGCCGAGCCTGAACCCGATATCTCCAGCATCGATCTCTCCGCTCAGACCGCTCACCTCTTTGAGGGCGCGAATTCCGGCGCGCTTAGGCCGGTGCATCCTTTTAATCCCCTCACGAACCAGTACCCTGTTCACGTTCGTAAGAGAGGCGCAGTCAGCAACGGTGCCGAGCGCTACGAGGTCGAGATAGTCTCCGAGATTCGGCTCCTTGCGCTTAAAAAACCCGCCGTCACGAAGCACCCTTCTGAGCCCCATGACCAGGTTGAACACCACTCCCACCCCCGCAATCTCTTTGCCGGGATATGCGCAGCCAGGCTGATGGGGATTCAACACGGCCACTGCGTCGGGCAAAACCTCGGGGGGAGTGTGATGGTCGGTCACGATGAAATCAACGCCGATCTTCTTTGCCTCTTCTATCTCTCGCCAGGCCGTAATACCGCAGTCCCCGGATATTATGAGGCTCACTCCCTGTTGCTTGAGCCTCTCGACGGCCCCGAAATTTACTCCGTAACCCTCGGTTAGCCTATCGGGGTTATAGTACATCGCAAGTGCCCCGAAGCCCTTGAGAAAGTGGTACAGGAGTGCCGTGGAGGTAACCCCATCCACGTCGTAATCCCCGTAGACGGCAATTTTTTCTCCCCTCTCAATAGCCTGCATAATCCTGTTTACCGCCTTATCCATATCCTTCAGGAGGAATGGGGACGGCAGGTCGAACAGCGTGCTTTTTAAATAAAGCTCGGCCTCGGCTTCATTTTCAATGCCGCGGTTTATCAGCACCTGTGAGGTAATAGGGGAAATACCAAGCGCCTTGGAGAGCTTGTCTCTGAGCTTTGGATTTTCTTTATGTACAACCCAGCTCTTTTTCATTACCTGTGAGTATCAATACCCTCCCTGAACCGCCATCTGCAAACCGGCCTGCGTTCAAGGCCGGGGGTTTTTATTAAGATGACCTACGAGCCCCCTGAGCGCCAGGACGTAACCGTCAACTCCCAGACCGGAGATGACACCCAGGGCAACCGGAGATATGAGGGACTTATGACGAAACTCCTCCCGCTTGAATACGTTCGAGATATGAACCTCCACGGTGGGAATTCCTGCGGCTGCGACGGCGTCCCTTATTGCAATGCTTGTGTGCGTATAGGCGGCGGGATTTATAACTATGCCCTCGACCCCCTCCATTGCCTCCTGGATCTTCGTCACGATTTCACCTTCGGAGTTGGATTGAAAGAACTCAATCTCCACCCCGAGTCCCCGGGCCTCGTTTTTAAGAACGGAGTTTATCTCCTCCATAGTAACGCTCCCATAAACCTCCTGCTCCCTCTTGCCCAGCACGTTGAGGTTAGGGCCGTGAATAACGAGGATTTTCATTGCTATCGAACCTCCGGCTCTCGGATGGGTAATCGCGTGGCTGTTGAGCGCTAAATATTCCTGCCCTCTTCGGAAGCGGCCGCTCCCACAGCCATTTTACTCAATCCCGGACTCTATATCAATCGCCGCCGTAAGGAGAGCTCCGTTTGTGTTTCCTCATGAGCATATCCCACACGTAGCCCGCCTCTTCCATACCCATAAGCTTTGTAATATACAAATACAGCGCCCCGGCCGCAGCTACCGAGCCCAGAAGGACAGCGACCTTAAGCCACGTCAGCCCGGGGCTGCTCCAGGGAGCAAGCTCTGAAATCCACCACGCCACAGTGCCCATCACCAGCGAGGCTACAACGGCCTTAAAAACGCTTAAGGCCGTCTCTGAAAAATTAATCCTTCCCATCCTCCTGTTTATGAGCGCAAATAGGATCAAGAAATGCACAATGGCCGAGCACGAGCTTGCAAGCGCAATACCTATGTGCTTCAAGTCGAAGGTAAATGCGAGCAGATACCCGACGGAGGCGTTTAGCACAAGGGAAAGGAATGCTACAATCACCGGGGTTTTTGTGTCCTTTAGGGCATAGAACGTGGGCGCCGTTATACGCACGCCCCCTACGGCCCAGAGCCCGAGGGCATAGCCGAACAGGGCTTGGGAGACCAATACGGTCTCCTTGTAGCCAAACTCCCCCCTCTGGTAAAGGACGCTGCATATGGGCACCCTCAGCACTATAAGTCCCACAAGAGCGGGGATCATTATATAGAGCATCAGTCTCAGGGCGAAGGTGTAGTCATGAACGTACCTGTCCCTCTGCCCCTTGGCGGCGTAGCTAGAGAGGGACGGCAGAAGCGCCGTGGCTATCGAGACGGCTATTATGCCCAGTGGGAACTCGATCAGACGCTCGGCAAAGTACAGATAAGACACGGTGCCTTCAGGGAGGTGCGAGGCGTACTGGGTGCTTATCAGGATGTTAAGGTTGTACACCGCCACGCCGAAAAGCTGCGGGGTCATGAGCAGCCCGATGCGTTTGACCGCCGGGTGGGACAGTGACTTCGTGAGGCCGAACAGAAAACCCCTGGCCTTAAGGAAGGGAACCTGAAAGACCACCTGGATCACCCCGCCGGCTATCACCCCAACCCCTACCCAATAGATGCTTGCATCCATGAAATGAGTGAGGATTAAAAAGGTGCCGATAATACCGAGGTTGAGAAGCAGCGGTGAGATGGCGGGGGCGAAAAAGTGCCTGAGTGAGTTCAGAACGCCCATCGACAGGGCCACAAGCGACACGAGCAGGATGTAGGGGAAAACGATGCGGTTCAATCCCACAGCGAGGGCAAAATTCTCAGGACTGAAACCGGAGGCGAACAGCTTTATCACAAGGGGGGAGAAAATGACGCCCGCCGCGGTGACGAGCACCAGGATAATTAGCAGGAGTGTGAAGACGGCGTCCGCAATACGCTTCGCCTCCTCTCTTCCCTCCTTCTCCATGTATTCGGTAAACACCGGGATGAAGGCGACCGTGAGCGAGCCCTCGGCGAACAGTCTCCTGAGGAGGTTCGGTATCCTGAAGGCGACATAAAAAGCGTCAGTTGTGCCCGTGGCGCCGAAATAGTAGGCCACTATCACGTCCCGCAGGTAGCCTGCAATCCTGCTGAGAAACGTCATCAGGCCCACCAGCCCTGCCGCTCGCGCAATGCCATCGATTTTCTTCATATATCAATGCCCACCGGCAGCTTCAATGTAACCAGATATAGGTTAAAAGTCACGGAGAAAAACGCGATCACCCGCTCAAAACACTGCCTCATATTACAAAGAGCCCTACGCTAATTCCCGCCCGCCGGTTCACTCCGAACAAGATTAAGCCCAGAATGCACGACCCCGGATTGTAACCATTTTACCCATTACCCGGTTATAAAATACAACAACCCCAAACTCGCGGAGGTAATTTATAATGCGAAAAACTTTGGTAATAGCGTTTGTGTTGTTTTTGACAGCCGGTTTAGCTCTCGCCGTAGGGCACAAAACCGGCCCGGGCACTGAAGGCGGATTCCACAATCCCCGGTTCCATAAATCAATGCACGGAAAGGGCGGCCCGAAACACAGCATGATACTACAGGGCATTCTCAACAGGGCCAAGCTGCTCGACCTGACCGATAAGCAAAACGAGCAGCTAACAAAGATAAAGGAGAAATACGTCTTTTCCATGATACGGAAAGAGGCCGACCAGAAAATTGAAAAGATAAAAATGAAGGATATGTTCCACGACCCCAAGTTCGACTCTGCAAAACTTAAGGCTCAAATCAAGAAAGCCAACCAGGTCAAGTTAAATATTGCGTATACTGCCGTTGACACCCTCTCTGCGATCAGAAGCGCCGTAGGCCCGGACAATTTCGAAAAGCTGACAACCAAAAAGTGGCATAAGCCGCCTCATATGAAGATGAAGCCGGAAATGGGGACGCTGAGAGAGCAGTAGGATGTGTTTCCCACTCCGAGTGCACGCTTCACACAACGTCTGCTTGGGGATTTTTAAGAAGTTATGTATCAGGCGGGAATTGAGCGCAGGGGAGAAAAAAATTTAGACTCCCCCGTAGGCAAAGTAAGCGAAAGATTACAATAAGACAATCAAACGTCCATCGAGGCTATCGGCAAACCATAGTGCGTTAACTCGCGCGCCGTTTCCAAAGCCCTAACTGCCTCTTCTTCCATGCCGAGGCCCCGAAGGGCGACCGCTTTGTTGTACCAGGAGTTGGGATGCTCCGGCTCCAGCTCGATGGATTTGTCGAAGGCGCTGATAGCGTCCCTGTACCTCGTGAGGATACTGAACGCCAGCCCCTTCCCGAACCAGGCCCTCGCATGACCCCCGTCAATTTCGATGGCCTTTTCGAAAGCGCCGACCGCCTCTTCGTACCTGCCTTCGCTAATGAGCGAAAAACCCTTTGTGTACCACTGCGCTGCAGAATCCATAACCCTGACCCTATACTAATATTATAGTGGATGCCACAGAAAATGGCTATCGGTTTTTTGGGGGGTGGAGCTACCGGGCTTTATGCGCTACTTGTCTTGTCATCCCCTCTTCTAATTGTCTTGTCATCATCTCTTCTAATCTTGCAGGTGAAAGGACAGGATCAAAGGAAGGCGGAGAATGAACTTTGAATTCAAAATCTTTCGTCTTTATTTGCTCTATGCTGGGGTAGAAAAGCAATACAATTAAAAACAATACAAAAGACATATAAAACCCCCAGTGTATCTTCCCAAAATAAACTTCAGGAATGAACGGATGACCAAATGACAACCCAACGATAGCTAATAAAAGAAAAAGAAACATCACAATTTTACGTACCTGATTAATAGGCGAACCCAACCACCACTCCCAGAAGGGTGGTTTAATCTGATGGTTCCAGATGTAATCCAGGAGCAGAACGGCAGAATGTTTAATTTCAGAGTCAACCTTAATACATTTTTGAAGTTTTTCTTTAGCTGAAAAAATGTCCTGGTTTTTATAGTAAAGCGAACCCAAAAAATAAAATATATATGCCCTTAACCCTTGTTCCCCAGAACTTTCAGATAGTTTCTCCGCTCTTTCCAGATTTCTTATAACTGAGACCATACTTTCTTTATATTTCACGTCTTCAGAATCTAAGGAAAACTCAGTTTTCAAATATTCGGCATAAGCAAGCCAGAGGAGAAAGGACGGGTTTCCAGCTCCGTTTGAAATCGCCTTGTTAAACGACTCGATTGCCCCGTCATAATCGTGCTTTTCGATTTGAATTTTGCCCTTAAGATGCCAAGCATACGCGTAGTTTTCATCTATGCCAAGTGCCCTCTCGACTTCATCGGTGGCGCTATTTTGATTTCCTATATTTAGGTAGAGCTCTCCAACGTTCTTATGTGACAATGCATTTTCTGGGTCAAGCTCCATAGATTTGTTATAAGTATTTAAGGCCTCTTTATAGCTTCCAAGTTCGTATAGTACAACACCTTTATTACGTAAAGCTTCCACAAGATCTGGATTAATATTTAGAGCCTTATCATATGCTTCTACTGCTTCTTCGTATCTTTCTAGTCTATAAAGCGCGATCCCTTTGTTATACCATGCTACATCATTCTCCGGATTAATCTCCAGTGCCTTATCAAAGGCATCCAATGACTCCTCATAGCGCTCTAGTGAAACCAAAGCAAGGCCTTTGAGATACCAAGCTTCTGAATATTCCGGATTTATTTCCAAAGCCTTCTCTAAAGCATCCAATGACTCTTCATAGCGCTTTAGCGTAACTAGAACAAGGCCTTTGAGATACCAGACTTCCACATTCTCAGGATCAAGATCCAAAGTCCTAACATGAGCAACCAGCGCCTCTTCATAACGCCCTGCTACACCCAGTACAATACCCTTGCGATACCAGGCTTCTGCATTACTTGGCTCAGATTCAATAGCCCTTTCAAAAGCTTCTAACGCTTCTTCGTATTTACCTTGCTTAGCAAGCTCAACGCCTTTTTTAAGCCATTCATCTGCGGAGTTCATCGTAATAATCAATTGTAGTTAATGGCTCGCAACATAGCAACCAATTGGTAATCCACCTATTACCCCCGCACTCAACACAGCATGAAGTTTCCTCAAAATTTCCTCCTTCCAAAACCTCACAACAACACAGGTATCCCAAACACCCCGGTCTTCAGCGGGGAACATACTCAACAGGAACTGAGTGAATGAGCTACAGAGTACGCGAAATGGAGCCGGGTTTATTTTTTGTTGTACTTAAGGCATGCAAAGAGCAGCGATTCGTAGTGGGCCACATGGCAGCTTTGAGCGACAAGGGCAGAAAGGGCGAAATGTAATAACAGGTACTACAGACAACGGGCTGCGCCTGTATATCATTGAGAGGACTCAAACAAGAAGCTTCTAAAATAAATCTGTTGCGCCGGCGCAACAACTTAAGCTGTAGAACAGCTCACGACGGTATTCAGGCAGGCAGGACGAAGCTATTCCCTGCTTGCCTATAGCGTCAACCGTATGGTCCGTATCCACCGTTTGCTTCGGATGGATTACCGCTTGCAGTGCAGCTAACATGGGTGCTGCATGCCGAAGACGATACTACAAAACCACCGATCAACAAACTAATCATAACGAGTGTAGTTACGATCAATGTTTTCATACCGGGGACACCTCCAATTGTTTATTTGGTATTTGACTTATTAGACTCTTATTATTCAATCTGGTTTCACTCGTCAGTGCGAATAGTATCCAACCCAGTTCGAGCAGCCGAAATTTTATTTAACGACTCGTTTACCGGAGAAGTAATAGAAACGATCGTCCGCTGCGGCAACACGAACGCCGTAGGGATAAATTCTCACACAAAATATCTCGCGCAAAACACCCCAACAGCACTCTGGTATACTAAACACTCCCGTTTTCGGCGGGCAATTTAATCATGCCGGAGCGAGCAGTATGAGCTACAGTGTAACGGAGGAGCTTCCGGGCGTCTGGTTCGTGGATTTGCGTGTGAGCGAAGGGGAGAACGCATTCATAGGCGCCTTTATAGTCGCCTCGGGCGGCGAGGCGGCGTGCGTCGAACTGGGGCCCGCTTCGACGGCGCATAAGATGGCCTGTGCCGTCGAGGAGCTGGGCATCGATACGGAGCAGGTAAAGTACCTCCTCCCAACCCACCTCCACATCGACCACGCCGGCGCTGCGGGCTCCCTGCTGAAAAAATACCCGCAGGCGAGCGTACTTGCGCACCCACGCGCCGTCCCGCACATGATAGACCCGGACAGGGCGCTATGGCAGGCGTCTGTAGATGTTCTAGGCCCCCTGGCGGAGCTCTACGGCAAGCCCGAGCCGGTGCCCGCAGAAAGGATAATAACCTTCGAGGAGGGGATGACGCTCGAGGTCGGGAGGCTCAAGCTAAACGTCCACTACACACCCGGACACGCAAGCCACCACATGAGCATTATGCTCGAGCCCGGAGCGCTGCTGTTCCCGGGAGACGCCGCGGGGTGCTACCTCCCCGGTCTCGACATCATAATCCCCATAACGCCCTCGCCCTTCAGGTTTGAGGCCGAGCTCGACTCGCTGGAGAAGCTGATCTCCCTGGAGCCCCGGACAAACGCCTACACCCATTTCGGCTTTACAACGCAACCCCGCCACTATATGGAAGCGCAGAGGGAGCAGCTGTTTTCGTGGAAGGAGATCTTCAAGGAGATTGTCGCCAAGGATATAATCAATAATAACGACATATTCTCTTACCTTGCCGAAAGGGATGAAAACATTAAGAAGCTCCTGGAGGAAGCTCAAATGGGATCGGCATTTTTAAAAGAGACGGCTCTCAGCTTCTCAGGGCTCATAGACACGGTAAAGGACGAGGCGGGCGGCTGAACCCCGGCTCATTCGGGCGGCGGGACTTCCTCGAACTCAATCTCTTCTTTAAGGTAGCCAAGCACACGCCTCGCCTCGTCCACCAGGTCGGGGGTGGAAATCACCTTTGTTATGCCTTTTTCGGGGTCTTCGGTTCTCACCCACGCAAGGTGAGAATATGTTCCGAATAAGGCCTGGAAATAAACGGTGTCGGAGCTGTCGGCAAGGCGCACGTAAATCGTAGACACGGCGAACTACAGTCTAATCCGGCTCCGGGGCGGAGTCAAACTCCTCGTTAAGACAACGCTAGGGGTGCTCCTCCGGCATGGCCATCTCCTGCAGCTGTCTCATATCATTTCCTCTGGCTCCAAACTTGCGGGTTGACTTACATGCAAATAATTGATTTAATCAGAGGTAAAAGGAGGTAAAAAACAATGGAACTTTTAGAAGCAATGGGATCGAGGAGGAGCGTGAGGTTTTTCAAGCCCTGGAAGCCCGTCGAGGACTGGAAGATTCAGGTGATCCTCCAGGCAGCCAGGATGGCGTCCTGCCAGGGGAACTGCAACTCCACCGAGGCGATAGTGATAGACAAACGAACCTATCCGGAGGATAAGTTCGAGCAGCTCATCGAATGCGCCTCGGCCTTCAACGAAATTCAGCTCCGCACGGCGCCTATCATAGTAGCATGGCTAGTGAATATGGACGCCTGGTTCAAAGACCTGGTCAAGTCCTTCGCCGTGCTCTTCCCGGCAATGGCCGTCACCGCCGCTCACGGGTGGACATACAAGCTGCTAACCGAGGTCACCTATCCGCGCCTCATGAGCATCCCGCGCGATAAGGTCGAGGATTTGCTCAGAGTGGAGGCGGGCCAGGGCATAGCCCACGCCCTTCTTGCGGCGACGGACGTGGGTCTTGGCTGCTGCCTTCTAGCTACGGGCAGAAAGCCCCAGGAGTTACCGAAGGTCTTGGGAGTGCCAGAGAACATAGTGCCCGTGTGGCTAATGGCCCTTGGGTACCCGGCCGAATCGCCGGGACAGCGGCCCAGGAAGCGATTCGACAGGCTCTTCCACTTAAACGAGTACGGCACCCCCCTGCCCGAAGACCCGAAGGTTAGAGAAGAGCTCAAGAACGAGGGGCTGTTCCAGCCTATGGACCCTCAGCCGGGAAGGGACGAGGAGATAAAACACATTTGCAGGATGTTCGGATACGACGAAGGGCTCGCCGATATGCCCAAAGACCAAATAAAAGCCCTTTACGAGGAGGACTCCCCTTATTACGGAGAGCTTCCAGACGGTCTTGAAAAGCACGGTGTGTAAGACGGAGCAGCCTTAGGGGAGGTTGACTCAAACGGAGGCCTTAGCTTTGATGAGGGCCATGGCGGAGCTATATACCTCGTCCACGGATATTAAGCGCAAACACTCTATGTCGTAGGGACACCGTGGTGTGTATCCATACAGCGTGCACGGGCTGCATTCAAGGCGCTTGTTCAAGGTGATGTGGCCCTTGCCGGGCGGGGCCCATTTCTCCTGTATGCCCGCTCCAAAGAGCGACACCGTAGGGGTTCCCACACCGTAGGCGATGTGGAGGAGGCCGCTGTCCCCCGTGATGAACAGGTCTGCTTTTTCCAGCACAGAAGCGGTTTCGTTGAGAGACGTCCTGCCCGCCAGGTTAAGGACGTAGTCCCCTCCGACACCCGCGCTGAGCTTCCCGGCAACTGCAGCCTCGGTCTTGCCGCCTACTATCACGACTCCCACTCCCTGCCCAGTCAGCTTCCTTCCCAGATCGGTAAAGTTCTCAACGCCCCATCTCCTCTCCGGCACCGTGGCTCCAGGAAACAGGGCGGCCACCGCGCTGCATTCCCCTCTCAGTGTCTCCAGTTTGGTAAGCGCCTCGTTATCGCCAACGCTGCGGGGTATGATAAAGGGCGAATCGGCATCGAAGCCGTACTCTACGCCCGTAACGGCCGTGACGAGGGAGAGAAAGCTCCGTGCCTCATAGTCCCTGTGACTGTAGTCGACGGGGTGAGAGAACATACTCGCCCTACCGTTCGTAGCAAACCCCACCCTGATCGGCGCCCGGCTCAGGTAGGCGACTAAGGCCGACAGCTTGTGCCACTGCTCGGTATCGATAACGATGTCGTAGCCGCCCCGAAGAGCTTTCAGCAGCTCAAGCGGGGGTCTCCTGTCGTAGAGGTAAACGCGGTCTATGAAGGGACAGCCTTCAAATAAACCGCCGTTTCTCTTCTCGGCCAGGACGTCTATAGACCCCGCAGGGAACTCCGTACTCAGGGCTTCCAGGGCCGGCAGTAGCAGCGCAGCATCGCCGATCCCGCCGGGACGAATAACCAGGATCGTCGCCTCGGGAAATAGCTCGGCAATTCTAAGCGCCGGTGTGTCACTGGACTGATGGGAAACTCTTCTGGGTCTTACGAGCGCTCTTGCGACGGTGCAGGCAACGGTTCCAAATACGGAGTCAATCCTTTTGAGGAACTCAATCTTCCAGTTCATTTCCCTGCTTCACTTTATCGTACTCTATAAGGCCCGTCTGGGGGTCGTAGACGTACTGCTCGCCGTAGGGGTGCTCGAGCCACTGTCCCGTAGGGGAGGATTCGATAAAACTCCTCAGCTCCAATAAATCGCGGGGCAACCTACCGGAAAACTTTTTGAACTTCTGCGCTCTCATATACAGAAAGTCCTTTGCCCTATAAAGCTCGTCTTCAGCCAGTGTAGTGCTCTTAACGGCCATGAGCTTCGGCGTTATTACGAAACTCCCGCCAAAGGGCTCAACGGGCAGCTTCTTCATTATCTTTGCAGTCTTTAAATCCTCCAAGCTGCCTGGAAGAACGCCGTGCCGCTCGACGTAGATACGCAGGGCCTTGGTCAACATATCCTCCATATCTTTCGTTTGAAGCTCTTTAAGGTTTCTGAGGGCAAACTCCTTCCTCCCTTCGTTGGTGGTGTTCTCATAGATGTAGGTCCAAACGCTGCGCGAAAGCTCCCTGTCGCCGCCTTTTGCATGTGCCAGGGCGCACATTCCCTTTAGCGAAGCGCTCCTGAACGCCGAGAGGTTCGGCTTGTCAGCGGCTTCGCAAAACAGCTCGGCGGCCCTCTCGAAGTCCTCCGTATACATGAAAAATATAAAAGCCTCTTCGAGGGGCAGATGGTAATTGTCGGGGTTGTTGGCCCTTCCCTTATCGAAAAGCTCCACCCCCTTCTCGATATCCCCCAAACCGATCGGGGGTATGTCTGCCAGAAAAGTGCCCCCGTACCTGTATGCATTCACGAATTTGGGGTCGAGGTCGGTTATTATGTCAAAAAAATGAAATAGAAGCTCCGGGTCTTTTTCCGCATGCTTCTTGCCGCCGAAGTACTGGATAGCCCGGAGCCAGTAAATATCCGCAAGCAGCTCCTCATACCCCAGAGAGACCCTCCTCAGGGTGGAAGAGCTCAGATACAGCACCTGCGTAAGGGAGCGAAACTCACCCCTTTCACTATTGATCCCCCTCTGAAAGGGAATTGAAAGCGCTATCAGCACAGCCACTACGACCAATCCCGCAATAGATGATCTAAACAAGTTAGTCAGCATCTGTTTTACTTGAACTCTCTTCTATTGAAGATAACGATCGAGAGCTTCAGAAGGGCCAGAGTATAGAGAACGGCGTAACCGGTTGTGTAGAATATAAGCTTCCAGTTAATCTCCCCCCCGTAGACGGCTTCATGCCTTACGTTGAAGGAATCGAGATGAGGAATGACGACGTATATGAAGTCGGTCACATATCCTACAAGGGGGCTTTCAACCTCCTGCGCAAACAGTTTGATGTCCGAAGAAAATTTGCCCATAGCCAGGGTCAAAAAAGTAAAAAGCACGCTCATTATGGGAGTCGTAAAGCTCGAGAAAACTAGAGCTATGGCTATCAGGACGAGAAATTCAAGATACTGAAAATAAACTGCTTTAAAGAACTGGGCGTAATAATGCCCTCCGTAGTAGAACTCTATCATACCTCCGTGGGTAATTTCCGTGTAGAGCACAACGAGCAGCAAGATAACACTCATCCCTATGGTGAGCAGCAGCAGGGTAGAGCCCAGCCCTAAGTACTTCCCCAGGATGAACTCGTACCTGCGTATGGGTTTTGAAAAGATATTGTAGACGGTCTTTTTCTCTATCTCTTTGTAAACAAGACCCATTCCCAGGAAAACCGAGATCATAATACCTATTACCGAGATCGCGGTGAGCCCGAGGTCTTTGACTATTTTGTTATACTGGTCGGCGGAGATGCTTGCGAAAACAAGGGTGCTGAGGATCATTAAAGCGGCGAACAGAAACATGCTGTAAAGCACCCTGTCCCTTATGGCCTCGATAAACGTGTTGTGAGCAACGCTCCAAACTCTGTACATCAAGACTTCATGGTCTCCTCGACGAACAGCTCCTCGAGGGACTTCCGCCGGGGCTGCAGGGATACTATATCCGCCTTGAGCTCCATCACCCTCTGAAGAACCGCAGGCTTGATATCCTCGTTGAACCGCAGCGCCACCATTCCGGCTTTATTCTCAAGGGTTATGTCCAAACCGTCAAGCCTTTCCCTTATCGATTCGTCCACGCCATCCAACAGTAACTCGTAATCGGTCTGAATCTCCTTAAGAAGCTCTCCCAGCTCTCCCTCCTTAACCACCCTGCCTTTTATAATCACACCCACGCGGTCGCACAGCGCCTCCACGTTGTACAGGATGTGGGAGCTGAGCAAGATGGTCTTCCCCTCCCTCTTCTGCTCGAGAATGAGGTCATTTATCTCCCTCTGCCCGATGGGGTCGAGACCCGACATCGGCTCATCGAGGATCAGGAAATCCCCGTCGTTTATAAGAGCCTGAGCCAGTCCTATTCTCTGGAGCATGCCCTTCGAGTAATTTCGCAGCTGAACCCTTCTGTCCTTCGACATACCGACTTTCTCAAGCAGCCCCTCAACCCTTTTTTGCAGCTGCCCGCCGGAGATGCCGTGAAGCCCACCCATATAGCGTAGAAGCTCCTCTCCGGTCAGGTAATCGTAGAAGTACGGGTTTTCAGGAAGGTACCCTATGTGGCGTCGGAGCTCCGCATCACCCAGGGGCTTGCCCATAATCTCAATAGAGCCGCCCGTTATGGAGCAAAAACCGAGAACAGCTTTGAAGGTGGTTGTTTTTCCCGCCCCGTTGGGGCCGACAAAGCCGTAAATCTCCCCCTCGTTGACGGAAAACGAAACGTCGTGCAGAACCCGAACCTTCTTGCGGAAAAAGCCGGTCTTGTAGTCCTTAATCAGATTCCTTACTTTGAGCATCATAGAATTTCATTAAATTTTACCTGAATTGTATGCGAATTTAATCCGAGGCGCGTCAGGTGCACTTAATAACCATTGTATATCAGCCCGTTGAGGCTCAGGCTTTGCATTAGCTCGCGAATATGAGAAAAAGAGTTGGGGATCATGCACTAAAAATGCGGGTAAGGTGAATTTTCATTTAGAACTCTGAAGGGCCGCTCTATAAATTAAAAAAAGAAGTCGGGAAACAACTCCGCCGACAATTAATCACAAACGCCGTCTGTACGCGTAGATTCAAAACTCCCGGACTCCCTCGTCGGAGCCGAGGTGAAGGTACACCTTATAGCGCCGTCTGCGTAAACCGAATAATCCCTTCTGCCGTTCAGGCGCGATAGGGACATGGAAGCCTGCCAGCCGAAATCGTAATAAAAACCGCCTACAGGTGTAACAGCGGGGTCGAACTGTATGCAGTACCCGGCCTTAGGCCCGGGACAATCGGCCGTGCCCCCTCCGGTGGCCATGGCCCTTAGAAATGAAGAATCAATAAGAGCGTCCACCTCGTCGCCCGTCCCCTCAGGGTCTCGAAGCACCATGATATCGTTCGTATAGTCCCTTGTGCCGTTATTGTCAAGGTCCATCTCAAAGTACTGGCCCTCAGCGTCCCTAAGGGTCTGGAGAGCTTTTTTCGCACTCGCCTCGTTCGCAGACATCCTGGCTTTGAGAAGATTAGGAATAGCGATAGCGAGGAGAATACCGATAATGGCCGCGACGACCAAAAGCTCGATAAGGGTAAAACCTTTTTCACCCCTTAAACTGGCTAATTTGTGCATTTAGCACCTCCTAAGATAAAAAATTGTTACAGTTAAGTTATACAAGATACATGCCATTTGCAATCGCCCTGCTCATCAATGCCTAACATACTGAAATCACGGGATATTGTCGATTACTCAAATTTCGGACATCGGATACCGGTGACAAAATTTGTCAGAATCCCCGGTACCCCGGAACAAATATTGTCACATTTAACCGACACAACTATACCGTTTCCATCCGTATTCCTTACACTTGACGCTTCCCGTGCATAATTACGACTAATAGGAATAACGGAGCCGGATAGCTCATTACTGTGGAAAAATGTCTCATTCTATACTATTATTAACCCGCATTTTTTCGGGTGTTCGTGAAAACGTTATTTTCACGTCATTTTCAGTTATATTAGATTCCTTAAAACGCCCTGAGGAGAAGATACCCATGAGCAGATTCGCTTCTTCAACGTTGCTTGAGCTTGTCCTTATCACATCGGTTATTTTCGTATCCGGATGCGGCGGCCTCAAAACCACCTCGTATATGAGCCCCCCGGACTCTAGGCTTCGCAACTACAAGGCCTTGGAAATTCCCGAATTTGAAACCGATATGGAAGACGTCCCGGAGGAGGCCCTGCTCAGACTGCCGAAAGAAATAGCAAGGGTAATACAAGAACGAAATATAGGTTTTAGGGAAGTGGTCTACGGAGAGACGGAGGCTTCTACCGATGAAAGCACCCTGGTCATGTTCGGCGAGATCACCGATTATACATCGGGCAAAGACATAAAGTTTGAGAAAGGCGCCATCAAGTTCGCCGAGGCCGAGCTGACTATACTGCTGAGCATCCTGGATAAGTCCACCGGCAGGGAAATAACCTCGGGCGAGATAAGCGGGCTCAGCTCGTTCGGGTTTCTCAAAAAGGGGTTCTTCACGAAGGGGGTCTACGAGGCGGTTGCCGAAGAGATAGCGGAATTCCTGGCCGAGAACTACTGAGGCCCTGAACATTCATGTCAGTCCAAACACCCCGGAGTTTGAAAAGACACTCCTCTCCAATCGGTGCCCCCGGCGCTCCAGCTTGTGCAGTCATGTTAAGAGTTCCCTAGCACACGGGTGTTCAGCACCAGGTATATCAACGAAAACAGCCCGATTAACACAAGCACGGGCTTAAGCTCCCTCCACTTCCCTGAAATAACGAGTATGCATATGTAGGATAGAATGCCGAAGCATATCCCTGTGGCTATGCTGTATGTAAGAGGCATCAGCAGTATGGTAAAGAACGCCGGCACCCCTTCTTCAAAGTTTGAGAAATCTATCTCCCTAATCTGCTTCACAAAATAGAGGCCCACAACAACCAGGGCCACAGCAGTGGCGTATGAGGGCACAACCGCTATCACACCGGCAAACACAGGCGCAATCAGAAACAGCACCCCCGTAAATAGCGCCGTCCATCCCGTGCGTCCCCCGGAAGCAATGCCGGCTCCCGACTCGATGTAGGCAGTCACGGTTGAAGTACCGAGCACCGCCCCGGCAGCAGCGCCGGATGCGTCGGTTATGAACATCCTGTCGAGGGCCGGTATGTCGTCCCCAACGTTAAGGCCCGCCCGATAGGACACTGCTGTTAAAGACCCCATGCTGTCGAACAGGCTGATATATAGGAATACGAATATCGGGATCCAGTAAACCGGCTTTAGCGCCGCGGCCACATCCATGTGAAAAGCCACCGGCAGCACAGTAGGAGGCAGGCTCACCCACTCCTATCACCATCAACACCATAGTAAAAACCATTCCGCCGCTGGAGAGCCCGTGAACCTCTTTAAACCCAACGGTGGTAACGGTTATTACCGTCATATAAAGGGAGTCAAGAAAATCCCAGCCCTCTATCAGCATATAACCTATAGGAGCCGAAAAGGATTACTCAACACATCAACACGATCTGTAAGTAAAGCTTTTGTTTCAAGCTTTCCAAATGAGATAATCTCCGTGCATATAAACCGAGTGCCGAACAGGCATCGAGTCTGTATTTCTCAAAAAAACACTGACCCTCAAAGCTTCAATGCCACTATAAAATGTTGTGATAAAACAGACTCACTCCAGCACTCCTATATAGATTACGGAACCCAGGAGCCAAATCAATACGCCGCCCGCTCCGGAACGGCCCTTTTTCACCTTGACTTTTTTATGCCAAAAGGTAATTTTGAGATATACAAACCCTAGGAGAAGTTGAATGGAAAATGAGGCATTGAAACTGAAAAAAGAGCAGTGGAACGGTGACGATTCCGAGCCGGAAGAAGACGACGACGACGATGACGAGACCTGGGACGAGGACGACGATGAATTTTCCGTTGACGATGAAGACGAAGAAGACTGGGACGATGACGATGATGATGAAGACATTTAATAAGGCTTGGCCTCAAAAAAAATGCCATTCCCCAACCACATCCGTTAAGCTCCTCACTAAAACCCCGCTTGGATTTTCCCCGGCTCCCGGGCCGTGAACACTTACTTAACTATCAGAACCGGGTTTAGAGACACGTCTATTATTATAGTAATCATGATTGCCAGTATGTAGAAGATCGAGGCGCCGAACGCCTTACCGTACTCTGCGTCCCTCCTCACGCTGCGTATCATTGCGTACTCAAAGTACAGGCCGACTAACAGCGCCGCTACGGCATAATACACAGAGCAATACCCGAACAGCCAAAGCGAGAGAGACAGGGGCACAAGAGAGATAGAATAAATCAGCATGAGCATATTCGCATACCTCGTGCCGAACGCAACCGGCAGCACGGGTATGCCGGCTTTGCCGTAATCGCTCTTGTACACCTGAGCAAGCGCCCAAAAATGTGGAGGCTGCCACAGCATCATTATGATAAAGAGTATCCAGGCGCTTATACCCAGTTTCGGCTCGATTGCAGAAAAGCCCACGAGACAGGGAAGCGCTCCGGGAATGCCTCCGAGTATGGTCCCGTAAGGAGAGGAACGTTTCAAATAAAGCGTGTAGAGCAGTATGTAGCTCAGTATCGCCGTCACTATCAGGGCAGTGAACAAAACATTAAAAAAATAAACGGAAATAAAAAGGGAAATCGCGATCATACCGGCGGCGAAGGCAAGGGCAGTCCCCTCGCCGACCAGCTTCAGAGCCTCGACCCTCCCCTTAAGCCTCTTCATGAGGATGTCTATACGCTTGTCAAGGATGTTGTTCAATATCGAAGAGCCGGCAGCGCTCAGAAGCAGCGCCCCTATGCCGAGAATTACGAGCTCCGCCCTAGGAAAGCCCCTCTCGGCAAGCACCATGCCCGCAATACCGGTTAACGACACGCTAAGGGCAATCCCGGGCTTGGCAAGCAATACAAGCGACCGGATAAAAACAAAAGGAGTCCTGTCGAGTGCCCCTACCCTTGTATCCACTATAACGCCCTCCTCGTCGAGCTCAGCCACAGATTATACACCCGTCTCCTTCATATTATTAAACCATGCGTAAGCGACGGCCGAAAGTATTAATAAGGCGATGAGAAGATGAAAGGCCGTGCCCATTACGTGCAGTTCTGTGTACACCACACCCGCCCCAACGGCCACTTGTATGAGCAAAAGTGCGAGAACGGCAAAAAGAGTATTTTTGATGCGGCCGAGGTTGTTGGTGATTAATGCCGAAACGGTGAGCGCTATTACAGTTAAAAGGACAGCGTATGCGATCAAACGGTGTGTAAGATGTATCATTACAGAGCCCGAGATATGGGGGGGGATCCAGAACCCCAGGCACCTTGGAAAATCCACTCCGCAACCAAGCCCCGAGCCCGAATGCCTTACGTACGCACCGAAAACAGACTGTACCAGGACGAGGAAACATAAGACAAAAAGCACCCCCGAGATTCCGCGAAGGGAAAAGCGAGGTCTGTTCTCAGCTCCGTCATGAAAGGCCATGTAGAGGGCCAACGATAATATTGCGATGGCCATGCCGAAATGCAGGGTGGTGATGTTTACCGGCAGCTTAAGCAGCACTACTTCGCGTCCGAGTAAAATCTGTATCGCCAGAAAAAACACTGCAGTCAAGGGTAAGACCCTACTCCATCCCCTGTACCTCAATAATCTCTGCACACACAGCCCTATTAACACCCCTCCCGTAAGGGCTGCGACCACACGGTGACCCTTCTCAAGAATGATGTCCCATTTCAGGGGCGGGATGTATTGCCCGTAGCAAAGGGGCCAGTCGGGACATGCAAGCCCTGCTCCGAGGCCCGACACCACATTGCCCCAAACAAGGAGAAGGAATAGAAGGAATACGGTCAGTTTTCCAAGCATTGCTTTGGGGAGCCTGGGGAGCTCAGAAATTAACCTTCGGGGTTATTCTCAAGAATTCGTCGCTGAGGCTGAACCCTATCAGCAGACACAGCAGGACCAATGAGAATATGATGAATATCCACGTAATTACGTCCTCAAATTTGAGGTGCATAAACCACAGAGACACCAAACAAGCCTTAACCGAGGCTATTGCCATGGCTATGAAAATGTTCAGCGCTGCATAACCGAAATCTAACGTGGAGACAAAAACCGTAATTCCTGTCAAAATCACGAGCGCTGTAACAACTAGAACAAGGTCTTTGTATGGAACTATATGACCGCCGAGTTCGTGTGTTTCTGTAGACATTTCTCTCTCTCCCGTTTTAGTTGTTAAGCCACCAGATATAGAAGCCCGAAAAGATAAATCCATATGACATCAACCAGGTGCCAGTACAATGCTCCCACTTCCGGCGCGGTATAGTTGCTAGGGGAATACTTACCCTTCATGTTGAATATCATTATTATAAACAGAATGGCCATACCCACTATTACGTGCAGCATATGGAGTGAGGTCATCATGAAATAGAGGGCGAAGAAGATGTCGGTGCTAGGGAAAATGCCGTGGTGAAACTTTGCGGTGTATTCAAAGTATTTGTTGACACCGAACAGCGCACCGCAAAGTAGAGTCACAATAATCAAAAAGGTCAGGAGGTTCTTCTTGCCGCGCTGTATGGCCGTCACACCCATGGCTATTGAGAAACTGCTAACGATGAGGATAACGGTGTTCGTAGTGCCCAGAAGCAGGCTCAGCTCGTCGCGCCCGTTAAAAAACATCTCCGGGAACTTCGCCCTGTATATAGCGTAGACGGCGAACAGTCCCCCGAAGAGCAATATCTCAGTGGCGATGAAAAGCCACATCCCCAGTTTCATAGAGCTGTATTTATCCTGGGGCGTTACGAAATGTCCGTCAGAGTGCAAGTGCTCTACACTTGTGGCTGCCATTGTAAACGCATCCTCCTATTAATTCTTTTTCCCGTAACCATAGGTCCAGTCTGTTACTTGCGGTATTTCTTCAAAATTCTCTGTAGGCGGCGGAGAAGTGGTCTGCCATTCCCAAGACTTTGAGCCGAAGGGGTTTGAAGGAGCCTTCTCCCCCTTGAAAATACAGTAGATAAGGTTAATCAACATAACCAATATGCCGACCCCGAGTACCAGGGCCCCGATAGAGGATAAAACGTGCTGGTAATGATACTGGGGCAGATAATCATAGTACCTCCTCGGCATTCCCTCCATACCCATGATAAACTGAGGGATGAACGTGAGATTGAACCCGATGAAAATCAGGGCAAAAGCAATCTTAGCCACTGCCTCGCCGTACATCTTCCCTATCATCTTGGGGAACCAGAAGTGCATGGCGGCGAACAGCATCATTATAGTGCCGCCCATCATGGTGTAGTGAAAGTGAGCCACCACGAAATAGGTGTCATGCAGATGAACGTTTATGGCCAGAGTCCCAAGAAAAAGTCCCGTAAGACCGGCTATTGTGAAGAGAAACAAGAATCCCAAGGCGTAAAGCATAGGGGTTTTAAGGTCGATAGAGCCCCTGTACATGGTAGCGAGCCAGTTCCAGACTTTAATAGCGGTGGGAATGGCAACGAGAAAGGTTAGGAACGAGAATACCTTTGCCACCCACCCGGCCATGCCGCTTACGAACAGGTGGTGACCCCAGACCAGAAAGCCTATTAGAGCAATCGCAATGCTTGAGTAAGCGATGGCCTTGTATCCGAATATGGGCTTCCTGGAAAACACCGGGATTATCTCCGATATGACACCAAACGCCGGGAGTATCATAATGTAAACGACAGGGTGGGAATAGAACCAGAAGAAATGCTGGAACAGTATAGGGTCGCCCCCCTTTGCGGGGTCGAAGAACCCGATCCCAAAGACCCTCTCTGCGATAAGAAGCAGGAGGGTAATGGCTATTACCGGGGTGGCAAGAACTTGAATTACAGCAGTGGAATAGGCGGCCCAGATAAAAAGCGGCATCCTGTGCCAGTTCATACCCGGAGCCCTCAGTTTATGAATGGTAACTATAAAGTTCAGTCCAGTAAGTATCGAAGAAAACCCCATAACGAATACGCCGAACGTAATGGGTATTACCGAAGTGCCCGTCCTGATGCTGTAGGGTGTGTAAAAGGTCCACCCGGTATCTATGGGGTGAAGGAGGGACACGAGCGCTATAAGGGCGCCCCCCACATATATCCAGTAGCTAAACAGGTTCAAGCGGGGGAAAATGACGTCCCTGGCGCCAATCATAAGGGGTATAAGGAAATTGCCGAACGTCGCCGATATGCCGGGAACGATGACGATGAAAATCATCACGGCTCCGTGAATCGTAAAGATCTGATTGTAGGTGTCGGGGCCCATGACCGTTTTGCCCGGTGTAAGCAGCTCGAGCCTTACGAGCATGCCCATGATTCCGGCAAACAAGAAGAACACCATTATGGTAACGAGATACATAATCCCGAGTCTCTTATGGTCGAGGGTAAGGGCCCAGGAAAGGAACCCCTTTCGATCAAGATACGTCGGCCTCACGGCCTCTACCATTGTCCCGTCAGCCATAAATAACCTCCTCCCGAGTCCTGTTAAACTGATTCAGGGTTGCAATTGTGTGTAATATCGAATCTGTCTTCACTTGTTCCATATCCTACAATTTCGCCATTATGCATTACAACGACCCTCCGGGGGCAATTTCGCATTCTTCACAATTTATTTCAATGATTTCATATAAGCGATAAGGGCCGAGACCTCATTGTCACTTATGATACCCTTAAAGGAGGGCATTATGGGCTGATAGCCCTTGACAACCTGAGCTTGGGGCTCGTATATCGACTTCCTCAAGTAGTTCTCGTCCACGGTAATCTCCTGCCCGTCGGCAAGGGTTTCCTGCCTCCCGAAAATGCCCTTAAACGTAGGGCCCACCATAGGTGAGCCGTCGATGCTGTGACATCCGATGCAGGCCCGTTTTGTGTACAGCTCCGCTCCTGCTTCCACGAGGTTTGCTCCTGCGATAAGTTCCTCTTTGCTCGTCTTCCACTTCTCGAAATCAGCGGGGCTCAACACCTTGACCTTGCCCAGCATGCCCGAGTGGTTAGTGCCGCAATATTCGGCGCAGAAAATGTTAAACTCCCCCTTCTTTATCGCCTTGAACCACAGGTATGTATACATGCCGGGAACCAGGTCCTGCTTCACCCTGAACTCCGGCACAAAGAAGCTGTGCAGCACATCATCGGAGGTCATGACAAGCTTAACGGGCCTTCCCTCCGGCACGAACAGCTCGTTGATCGTGGATTTGCCGTTATCGTAATGGAACTGCCACAGCCACTGCTTTCCCGTCACGTTGATCTCCATCGCATCCTTGGGGGGCGTCCTTAAATCCTCAAACACTACAAAGCCGTAAACGAATATAACCATTACCAGGATGGAAGGGATTATCGTCCAAACCACTTCCAGGGTGTGGTGACTGACCTGGTACGGAGTCTCGTCGTCTTCGCTCCTCCTCCGGTACTTTATGGCAAAGACAACCAGCAGCGCTGTAATGAACACAAAAAAGACCAGAGAAATAATGGTTACAAACCATATAACGTTGTCCACTCTGCCCGCTATGCTTGAAGCCGCTTCAGGAAGCCAGTTCATATCTGTTAAGCTGAACCCCCGTTTGTTCTTTTTCTTTCGATAATAATGAGATAGGTTATCAATAAACCAACAAACAGGAGGGTTATTATACCCCCCCCTTTTAGAATATTAAGTGCGTGAAGGGCGTATTTTTTCCCGACCGGGTCGAACTTGTAACAAAACAGCAAGACCTTGTTGACTATCCCCGAAGGCCCGACCTCTCCCTTAGAAGCCTCGAGCAGTGCCAGGCGAAAGTCCTTTGCAGGGAATTCAATGCCGTACAGGTAGCGGGAAATCTCCCCCTCTGGGCTAAGGAACATTATCGAAGCCGGGTGAGCGAACTCATCCCCGTCAGCGAGGTACCTGAAGCCGACGCTTTCTGCCAGGGCTGCGATGTTTTGCTCCTCTCCGGTAAGGAAAGACCAACCGTCGGGAGAACCCTTTCCCCCGAGCGCCCTGAGGACTCCCTCGGACTTGCGCGTTGCGTCTTCAGGGGTCTCGACGGGATTAATGCTTACGCTTACTACCTTATAATCAACGCCCAAGGAAAGCGCGTCCAGGTCTCCCACCGCCTCAACCACTCCTTCCAGAACGAAAGAGCACAATCTGGGGCAGTTATAGTAGACAAGGCTCATAACCACCGGCTTTCCGTCTTCGAAAAACTCGGTGAGTTTGACCTTATCTCCACTGCGGTCGGTGAATTCAAGCTCAGAGGGAATGCGCCCGCCTATCCTTTCGTCCACCCCCATGCCTGTTACATCCCTCGCGTCGGTAATAGCAAAGGCCGCTGCCGGCACCATCGCAAAAACGGCAAGTGCCACAAACCCGTATATCAATCTCTTACAGCACACCATTAAGCCGGTCATCTCCTCCAATAACCACAAGCTTCCAGATTTGATTTACCATCCCGCAAATCGGGGCAAACCCGAGAAACAATCCAATATATGTACTATATACTGAGCTTAAGTATAACTCTAAATTATGGGGGAAATTACCATTTGGGGGTAATTTCCTTTAAATCCAAATTTTAAGTCATTCAGTTTATGTCGATTTCGATACACTGTCAAGGTCTGAATTTAAAACGAGCGCCTTATCGATCTTAATAGCAAAGAAGCCATTCTCAATCCTCATTCCAGGAACTGATTCAATTCACAAAACTGCCGGGAATATTAACTCAAGCCCTTGCCCTTGAGGCAGACTGTAATAAGCAGGCTAAGATTAACCGTTCAGTATGTGCTTGCTGTCATTGACCGTGTATTTTCCCCAAGCTTTGATCGAGCATAAATCTCTTCTCCATTGCTCTTCCACCCCCATAGCCGCCAAAAACACTTCATTTGACAACACAAGAGGTTCGTTTAAAATAGATGGTTTAGACTTAATCTTTTGGGCCCATAGCTCAGCCTGGTTAGAGCTCCCGGCTCATAACCGGATGGTCCCAGGTTCGAATCCTGGTGGGCCCATGATTCGTCAGCTTTATTATGCTTCTAGACTGTGTAATAAATAGTATATATATCCCAGACCTACTCAATAACACCACACTACCATCCCCCGCTCCTAACACATCTAACGGCAAAAATCCCAAATCCAACAGGAGGAATTAATGAGGGATCAACTCCGAGCTTTAGAAGAGGTTCAACGGCTTGACACCGTGCTCCGGGAAATGGAGGAAAACCTTGTCAAATACCCCGATCAAATATCCAGCTATAACAACGAAATACAAAGTCTAAGAGATAAAGTATCACAAGCCACCGAAGAGCTTAATGACCACAACGCCCAAAAAGAGCAAATCGAACGACAGCTGAACGAAAATGATGAAATGATAAAAAAGTCTGACAAGAGGCTGTTCGAGATTAAGACACACAGAGAGTACCAGGCGCTTGCTAAAGAGATAGCCAAGGCTAAGCAACAAGGCTCCACCTTAGAAGAAGACACACTGAAGGAGATGGAACAGGTAGAAAAGCTCGAAGCTGTGATTCAAGAAACTCAAGAAGTAATCGTCTCCAAAGAAAGCGAATACAACGATAAGATTAACGAGCTGACCCTAGAGCTCGAAAGAATAAAGGGCGAATACGAAAGCATGCAACAGGAAAAAACCCAGGCTGCCTCGCACATCAACTCCGAAATCCTGGAAGCCTACGAAAAGGTAAAGACCCGAAACGGAGTCGCAATCGTTCGCACTATAAACCAGGTATGCCAGGGCTGTTTCATGAACATCCCACCCCAGCTCTATAACGAAGTAGTGGCAAACTCAAAACTGATACAGTGTCCGAACTGCCTGCGTATACTGTTTTATGAAAACCAAGGGACAAGCGCCGCATCAGCGTAGTCTTTCCTTCCCTGAGGGCGGAGAAAAAACTGAAATATTCATAGACGGCGCCTCCAGGGGCAACCCCGGAATAGCCGGCATCGGGGTTACGATCCGGGTTAACGAGGTGCCGACTGAAGAGATAAGGGCCCACATCGGAACCAGGACGAACAACCAGGCGGAATACGAGGCGCTGCTTGCGGCCCTGAGAAAAGCAAAAGAGCTGAAAAGATCCCGCATACACGTCTTCAGCGACTCCCTTCTTCTTGCAAATCAGATTAACGGCCTCTGGCGCGTAAAGGACGCAGACATAAGAAAGCTCTACCTGCAGGCCAAGGAGCTGCTCGGCGGGTTCGATGAGGTAACCCTCACCCATATAAGAAGAGAGCTAAATGCCGAGGCCGACAGACTTGCAAACGAAGCGATTGATGATTATTTAATTACTAAGGACGAGTGAGCCAGGTGGCCGCCCCTCAAACCCCCTGGGATTGACGGGAGGAAAGTCCGAACACGGCAGGGCAGAGTGCTGGGTAACGCCCAGGTGCCGCGAGGCAACGGAAAGTGCAACAGAAAGCATACCGCCTAAGTTTCCCGCTTTTTGGCGGAAAACCGGTAAGGGTGAAAAGGTGGCGTAAGAGACCACCGCGCGGCGCGGCGACGCGCTGCGGCTAGGTAAACCCCGCTCCGTGCAAGACCAAATAGAGAGGCAAGGCGCAGGCCCTCACGGGCCGGTGCATACGGGTTGCCCGCCCGAAGCCTCCGGGTAGGTCGCAAGAACCGCTCAGCAATGGGCGCTCCAGATGAATGGCCATCCTCGACAGAATTCGGCTTACAGGCTCACTCGCCCTTTTTTTTTGCCTTTGATAACTAGGGAAAGGCACCCAGGAAACAAAATCAGCTTATTGCAAGTAATTCCGTGCAAATGTTGGTTTTAATCGGGAAGTAAAAAGCGACCCTCAAACTGGTACGTGCCTCAACCGACCCTCACCCTCACGAACTCCCTCTTGCCCAGTTTCACTTCCAGAGATTCGCGCTCCGGAGGGGACGCCTGCGGGTCGGTGTGCTTCTCGCCGTCGATGGAGAGGCCGCCCTGCTGTATAAGCCTCTTCGCCTCTCCCCTCGACTTTATCTTCTCAGAAGCCGCCATTACAAGCTCAAGCAGCGTTGTCTCCCCGCCCTTCTTAAGAACCACCTCGCGGGCGTCTTCGGGAAACTGCCTCGCCGAGAACTTGGTCTCGAAATCCCTGCTTGCCACTTCGGCGCTGTCTGTGCCGTGAAACCAAGAGACCATTTCCCCGGCTAGGGATTTCTTGGCATCCATCGGGCGGTCGGAGCGACGAAGCTCCTCTATTTCTTTAAGCGGCTTCCTAGTGAGAAGCTCATAGTACTTCCACATCAGCTCATCGGACACCGACATCACCTTGCCGAATATGTCCTCCGGGCTGTCCTCGATAGCGATGTAGTTGCCCAGGGATTTCGACATCTTTTTGACGCCGTCGAGTCCTTCGAGTATGGGAAGGAGAATGGCCACCTGAGGGGACTGCTCAAAATGGCGCTGCACGTCCCTGCCAAGCAGTATGTTGAACTTCTGGTCGGTGCCGCCGAACTCGACGTCTGCCATGACCTTAGCAGAGTCGTAGGCCTGAATGAGTGGGTAGAGGAACTCCTTTACCGTTATGGCCACCCCTTCCATGTACCGCTTGTGGAAGTCGTCTCGCTCAAGCATCCTGGCGACGTTCTCAAGCGTTGCAAGCTCAAGCAGCTCGTGTGCGCTCATGCCGCCGAGCCAGGCGGAGTTGAAAACCACCTCCGTCCTATCCTTCCTGAGCACCTTGAAGACCTGCCTCTCGTAAGTCTTTGCATTCTCGGCGACCTCTTCAGTGGACAGCGCAGGACGGGTGTGGGTCTTTCCCGAAGGGTCTCCTATCATCGCGGTGAAGTCCCCGATTATGAACACGACGGTGTGGCCCAAGTCTTGGAAGTCCCTCAGTTTTTTAAGCAGCACACAGTGGCCCAAATGCAGGTCGGGAGCGGTGGGGTCGAACCCGGCCTTTACCCTCAGCGGCACTCTTTTATCTCCGGATTCTTTGAGCTTCGAGAGCAACTCCTCTTCGGTGATAATCTCTGAGGTCCCTCTCCTTATTATATCGAGCTGTTCTTCGGGTTCGATAAACTCCATCGGGCTGCTATCACCTGAATCGTTAAACGGGTGTGTGAATTCGCTCTTACAATACAATAAACACTGCTCAAGTCAACGATTTCCTTCTGCATGAAAACCGCCGGAATGGCATAGAATGTGCTCAACGCTCAGTAGTTGGGGTACTTACACTCAATTTAATAATAGGGAAAATAACAAACGACTACCTGGTAAACCTGTTTATAAGCTCCGTCAGCTCCTCAGCGGCGTCTTCAATATCCTTGGAAAGCCTGAGCGCTACATCCACCCCTTCGTCACTGCTCGTGCCCTCAACTCTGAACTCTGCCGTCTTAGGTCTGGCCGCACCAAATAATATATGAAATAAACAGCCAGGGGAAAAAAATGATAACAAAATCCACGTAGTTACCTATGTCTCTGCTTCGAACCAGTGCAACAAGAAATCCTAAAAAGAAAAGGGCCGAAGCAATACGCCAGCGGAAAATTATATAAGACTTATAGCTCTTGGTTCCTCTTACTTCGAAGCCCTCAGGGGTGGAATCGCTTTCAGCTATATCAATTCCTGCCTGAGCACACCGGTGGGTTACAGTATAGTACACCTCCTGAATTTCCCTTGTAGTTGAAAAGCGCTCGATTATACTCTTCAGAATTGCCCCCTCAGTTACATGTAAGATACCATAAATAATGAATAACTTTATCTATAAGCCCAAAGTCTTTCGAAGTTGTCCGAATAACATGCATACTATCAAACAGCTTGATTTTTGTCCGTACCTTCCGTCCGGTATGCCGTTAGGCCTTTGTAATCCTATCGGTTCTGTACTTCATACTCAAAATTTCTGCATGGATGAATTTCAATCTCTTTTCCCACCCCTCCGGCACAAAATCTTAAAAAAGGGCTTGCAAAAACTTTTCAAGATTAATACACTATTATTATAAGTGGAGGAGATTGCTTGATGGGAAGAGGAGAGAGAGTTTACTATGTAAAAGACTTTATTCAATCTGTACCCCTGTCCCCTCCAAAGGATATTTACGAAGAGCTTGAAAGCCTGGGCTACAGGGGGCAAGACCAATCGAGACGCGCAGTCTCTCTCGCAGCTTACCGCCACGTTAAAAGGCTTAAGCTCCTTCACCTGAAGAAAATGCCCCGCTCGGAGCTGCCCCCTAGGCCGAACACAATTTTCATGGGCCCCACGGGGTGCGGCAAGACATACCTCATTGAGCTGCTTTTCGGCGAGATATTCAAGCTCCCCTACGTGATAATCGATATGACCAAGTTCACCGAGTCGGGATACGTAGGAGACGACGTGGTCAACATACTGGTGCAGCTTGTGTACAACGCCAACGAGAGCATAGACATCGGGGAGTGCGGGGTGGTGGTGCTGGACGAGTTCGACAAGATAGCCGGTTCGTTCAGCAATGCAAGATTCGCCGGTCAGGGAACCACCAAGGACGTTTCGGGGTACGGCGTGCAGAGAGAGCTGCTGAAAATCCTCGAAGGCACGGACGTGCAAATCCCCCTGGACTTCGGCTTCTCGAGCCGCGGGCCCAAAACCACGATTTCAACGCGTGACATTACGTTCTTCTCACTCGGATCGTTCTCGGGCATAAGGAGCCTGTTTGAAAAGGGAGCGATGGGCTTCGTTCAGGACATCGACAGCAACAGGGACGAAGATGAGCAAATAGCCTACCGACTAAGCGAAGAGGAAGCCGACGACATATCGAAGTTCCACATGTTCGGTTTCCTGCCAGAGCTGATAGCCAGGTTCAACCGCATTATACCGTTCTCCCCGCTGGACAGGGAAACGCTGAAGGAAATCCTCTATATCAAAGTGCAGAAATACAAACGCGAGTACATAGAAGAAGGGTTCGCGCTCCATGTGGACGAAAAAGTCTCGGATTTTGTAATAGAGCAAACCATAAAAAGACAAACCGGGGCAAGGGGACTGGACGTCATCCTGGCCAAGCACCTCGAATCGGTGGCATTCGAAATATTCGGCACTGGCACCGAAGGCGAAATACACCTCGTCGTAGACTCCGGCGAAGTATCCTACGTCATCAAAAAGCGGGCATGAAAGTATCCTTAATAAGCCTGGGGTGCTCGAAGAACCTTGTAGACAGCGAGCTAATGCTGGGCTCGCTTAAAGAGGCAGGCCATTCCATCACCACAGAGAACAACGCCGATGTGATTATCGTCAACACGTGCGGCTTCATTTCTGATGCCACAAAAGAGTCTGTCAACACAATCGTTGACCTGCTTGAGTACAAACGCAATGGCAGGTGCAAGAAGTTCATCGTAACCGGATGGCTGGTGGAGAGATACGCCGAGGAGCTGAAAAAGGAGCTTCCAGAAGTGGACGCTTTCTGGGGCACAGGAAACATCCGGGCTATAGCCGATATCCTCGACCCCGCGGTCGTTAATGAAGGATACTCCTCTCCGCCCGGCTCGATTTACGACCCCGACTCCCCCAGAGTGCTCACCACCATGCCTCACATGGCGTATGTGAAGGTCTCTGAGGGCTGCAGCAGGGTGTGCTCCTTCTGCATCATCCCACGGCTGAGGGGCGGCATGAAAAGCAGGGAGGTAGGCTCCATCGCCGCAGAGGCGCGAAACCTGGCCTCACGGGGGATTAAAGAGCTCAACCTCATCGCCCAGGATATGACAAGCTACGGAAGGGACATCGGCACGAACCTCGAAGCGCTTCTGCGGGAGCTTCGCGCAGTGGACGGGATAGAATGGCTCAGGCTGCACTACTGCTACCCGTGGGGATTCACCGATTCGCTCCTAGAGCTGATGGCGAAGGAGGAAAAAATACTAAGCTACATAGACCTGCCCCTCCAGCACATAAACGACCGGCTCTTAAAAGCGATGCAAAGGGGTACAACTACCACGCAGATAATGAGCCTCATCGAAAAGCTCAGGGGCGCGCTCGACGACCTCACGCTCAGGACTACATTCATCGTAGGGTTTCCGGGCGAGACCGAGGAGGAGTTCGGCGAGCTGCTCGATTTTGCGGAGGAAACGAGGTTCCAGAGGCTTGGCGCGTTCAAGTACTCACACGAAGAAGGAACCCGCGCAGGGGAGCTAGACGACAGCGTAACCGATGAAGAAAAAGAGGAGCGATACGAGAGGCTCATGGAGCTACAAGCCGACATCTCCACTGCCCACAACAAAGCGCTCATCGGGTCGCGCCACGATGCGTTCATCGAAGGCACAGAGGACGGAAGCTACATCGCGCGTATACCCAGCCAGGCCCCCGAAGTGGACGGCTATACTTTCGTCAAGGCAAACAGGGAGCTTCGCACCGGGGACATGGTGCGCGTGCAAATCACAGGCGCCGACACCTATGACCTGTTCGCCGAGCTGGCGTAGCTCCGTTACTCCAATAGCGCTCAGCATCCCCCTCATAGAAACAAACGCGAGACAACCCGCCTGCGCTCAATAATCATTGAACACGCCGTTGTTTGCCACTATACTCACAGGTGATGAGAATAGTGTTCATGGGCACCCCTGATTTCGCTATCCCATCCCTCCGGGCCCTCATCGAATCGGGCAGGGACGTTGTAGGAGTGGTGACGCAGCCCGACAAGCCCAAAGGCAGGGGCAGGAAGCTCGAGCCGCCTCCCATAAAGGCACTCGCTGAGCGGCACGACATAAGGGTCCTGCAGCCTGCGAAGATAAAAACCGACCAGTTCTACAAAGAGCTTTCAGAGCTGCGACCCGACCTCATATGCGTGGCCGCATACGGCAAAATACTGCCCAAAAACATCCTCGACCTCCCCACCACAGGCTGCATAAACGTACACGCATCGCTACTTCCGAAGCTCCGGGGGGCGGCGCCTATCAACTGGGCTCTCATACGCGGAGATACCGTAACAGGCATCACCACCATGCTCATGGACGAGGGAATGGACACCGGGGACATGCTCCTCAAAAGGGAGCTCCCAATCGAAGAGGACGACACCGCAGGGAGCCTGAGCGAGAGGCTCTCGCTAATCGGGGGTGAGCTGCTCATCGAAACCCTCGATGCACTGAAAGAGAACAAACTGAACCCCATTCCCCAAAACGACGACGAGGCCACCTACGCCTCGATGCTCAAAAAGGAGATGGGGAGGATAGACTGGTCGCTGCCTGCAGGTGAATTAAGTAACTTCATCCGCGGCATGACGCCCTGGCCCGGCGCGTACATGAAGCTCGAAGGGAAGCTGCTCAAGATTTTCAGCGCCGCGGTGTCGGAGGGAAGCGGAGCTCCCGGTGAGGCGCTCAAATCCGAGGCCGGAGAGCTGCTCGTCGCCACCGGTGCAGGCGCGCTCAAGCTGCTTGAGCTTCAGATAGAAGGCGGGAAGAGGCTGAGCGCCGATGTGTTTTTGAGGGGGAGGAAGATAGGTGTGGGAACAGTTTTGGGAATTTGACATATATACCCGCCAAAGTTTAATCCTGTACATTATCACTCTTTATGAGAAACAACCAAAAGCCGGTATCAACTTAGAAGGATTGCAGCACGCGGACTGATTCTGAGAGAGAGGAGCGGTTGATAACCGCCGTAAAACCCTACAACTTCATTTCCACCTGATAGGAGCCTATGTTGATCTTGCCGGCAAGCCCGTTTTTCCAGCAGATGTCCATTGCGTTCTTATGAAGCTCCTTCGGCACGAGCACAGACAGCTTTGCGCCCAGCTTCGAGAACTCCTTCCACTGCTTCGCCTCATCCTCATTCACGGTTTCGGCAGTTTCCACTTCTATTACCATCACGACCTGGCCGTAGTTCTCGAACACGGCATCGGGGTAATGTCCCTTCAGCTCGTAGTTCTTCTCGTCGCCCGGGTTGATGTGCACCTCCTGGTACTCCCGTCCAAACTGCGCCTTCAGGCTGCGTATCACCCAATCGTGGAGAAACTGCTCATCCGGAGTTCTCCCCATAACCTTCACCCCAGCCAAGTTTTCTCTTCAGTATCTTAAAATAATCTATAAACGGCGATTTGATAAACTTCAACGGGCGCGCGGCTTTTTTTACCTCCACAACGTCTCCCATGCGAAGGGGTATGCCGCCCTGCCCGTCAAGGGTGAGAAAAATATCTATCGTGTCGGTGGGAAGCAGTTTAACCTTAACGACGGCGTCGCTTGACACCAGAATAGGACGGTTGGATAGAGTGTGGGGGCAAATTGGGGTGATAAGCGTCACGGGAAGCGTGGGGTATATGATGGGGCCGCCCGCGGAAAGGGAATAAGCGGTGGAGCCGGTAGGGGTGGACAGTATCAGGCCGTCAGCCTGGAAAGTGGTAATGTTGGAGCCGTTGATGCTTATTTGCAGGTCGATTATCCTCGCAACGGCGCCCTTGTTTATCACCACATCGTTTAGAACGACAAAATCACCGATAACCTCTTCGCCCCTTATGATCGTGGCAATAAGCATGTTCCTCTCTTCGACAGAATAGTCGCCTGAGAGGAGGTGCTCCATCATGCTGTATATCTCGTCCCTGTTTACCTCCGTCAGAAAACCCAGCCTGCCCAGGTTGATGCCCAGAATCGGCACCCCGTATTCGGACGCAAGCCTGGCGACCGCAAGAAAAGTGCCGTCCCCACCGAGAGTCAGGATTATATCGGAGAGCTCGGGTATTTCATCCCTGTTTACCGACTTCCCGAGGCCAGCTTCAAGACCCAGCTCGCGCTCAACGAACACCTCGATGTCCCTGCTCCGTATCCATTCTACAAGCTCCAATGTAATCTCTACGGCTTCTTTAGAATGGGACTTACCAACTATTCCTATTTTCAACTGCTCCGGGCCTCCAGACAGAAATACGACTAGAGTTATACCGCAACTGCGAACAGATATAGTTTAACAGAGAAGAGTAAAGAATAAAATAGAAGTTGCTTCGGGGTGAATCGGGGGATTAAGCAATCTGTTTGTCATCCTCGGATGCGTAAAGGAGGTAGCTCTTTATAAACTCGCTCAGGTCTCCATCCAGCACCGGGTCGACGTTGCCCGTCTCGTACCCCGTTCTGTGGTCTTTGATCATGCGGTAGGGGTGGAGCACATAGGAGCGTATCTGGTTTCCCCATGCTATGTCCTTCTTCGTGGCGTGTATCTCCTCGAGCTTCTCTTTGTGCCTGGCCACCTCGAGATCATAAAGCCTCGAGCGGAGTATCTTCATGGCGGTGAAGCGGTTCTGGTGCTGGGAGCGCTCGTTCTGGCAGCTCACCACTAAGCCCGTGGGAATATGGGTTATCCTCACCGCAGAGTCAGTTTTGTTTACGTGCTGGCCCCCGGCGCCGCTAGCCCTGAAAGTGTCCACTCTCAAGTCTTTCTCATCGATCTCCACGTCTATGCTATCATCGATTTCCGGCGACACGAAAACTGAGCAAAAAGAGGTGTGCCTCCTCTTATTGGAGTCGAAAGGGGATATCCTGACGAGGCGGTGGACGCCCCTTTCCCCCTGGAGGTATCCGCACGCGTAGGGGCCTTTTACGATAAACGCCGCGCTCTTAATACCGGCTTCGTCGCCGGGCTGAATGTCGAGCATCTCAACCTCGAATCCACCCCTCTCCCCGTAGCGGGTGTACATTCTCAGGACCATCTCAGCCCAGTCCTGGGCCTCGGTGCCCCCGGCTCCGGCATTTATCGACACGATGGCGTTCGCCTCGTCGTTCTCGCCTCCGAGAAACCGCTTAAACTCAAGCGACTCGACCCTTAGCTCGATCTCTTTTATCTTTGCCTGCGCCTCTAGGCCGACTTCCTCGTCACTCTCCTCTGCGGAGAGCTCCGCCAATACTTCTGTGTCTTCAAGCTCACTTCGCAGTCCCTCGCAGCTCTCGACCACATCCTTCACCAGGGCGCGCTCTTTGAGTGTGCGCTGGGCATTTTCCGAATCGTCCCAGAAATCAGAGGCCCCCATGACCTTATCAAGCTCTTCGAGATGGGTTCTCTTGGCGGGAAGGTTAAAGTAGCCCTCAAGCACACCAAGCCTCTTTTTCAAATCCTCTATTTTTCCTCTGTTCTCAGTAAACATCTTCTCGGCACCCTCTTAACCTCAATCAATAATTAATATAAATTCCGCCCATGCAATTGCAAGTATCTGTTATCCCCCCCATTCCCTTGACCGGGGTGAGGCCGTGTTGAATTATTCCCAGGGTTGGGTAGATTCATTAAACCTTTTTCCAGACACTTAAACGGAGTTTGCCTTCATGAAAACTTACCTGTTTACACCCGGCCCCGTACCCGTGGCCGACGACACTCTCCTTGAGATGGCCAAGCCCATCATCCACCACAGGACTGAAGAGTTCGAGAGCATCTTCGCAGTGGTTAGAAAGGGTCTAAAGTCCGTTTTTCAAACCACCGAAGAGGTGTTCGTGCTTGCGGCCTCAGGCACCGGCGCCATGGAAGGGGCGGTAGCGAACACACTTTCCTCCGGGGACAAAGCCCTAGTAGTGAACGGGGGGAAGTTCGGCGAGAGGTGGGGGAAGATATGCCGGGCGTACGGGGTCGAGGTCGAAGAGATAATGGTTGAATGGGGAGAAGCGGTCGAGCCTTCCCTTATCAAGGAAAAGCTCGACGGCGACCCGTCAATAAGCGCGGTACTGATGCAGGCAAGCGAAACGTCGACCGCCGTTAAGCACCCCACCAAAGAGATAGCCGAGATCACAAGGGACAGGGACGACGTCGTTTTGATCGTGGACGGCATAACGGCCGTCGGTGTGTTCCCCGTGATGTTCGATGAGTGGGGCATCGACGTCCTGGTGGGCGGTTCACAAAAAGCATTTATGCTCCCTCCTGGACTGTCCTTTGCAGCCATGAGCCAAAAGGCATGGAAATTCTACGAAAGATCGAACCTGCCGAAATTCTACCTCGACTTCGCCGCATACAAAAAGAACGCAGAAAAAAACACGACGCCTTACACCCCGGCAGTGACCCTCGTGAGGGGGCTGGCGTCGGTGCTTGAGAAATTCAGCGCCGAAGGCATCGAGAACGTCTACATGCGCTCCGCGCTGCTTGCTCTTGCCGCCAGGGAAGGCCTGAGCGCGATGGGACTCGAGTTATACGCCAAGAAGTCCCCGAGCCCCGCTGTAACCGCAGCCTGCTCCCCCCCGGACATAGACGCAAAGCGGATAATAAGCGCCCTCAGGGACAAATTCGGCATGACCGTCGCCGGCGGGCAGGATCAGGCTAAGGGCAAGATATTCAGGATCTCACACATGGGCTACATCGACAGGGCAGACATCATAGCCGTCATTTCGGCTGTGGAGAGCGTACTGCTCGAAATAGGGCACAGGTTTGAGTTCGGCGCCGGGATGAAAAGGGCCTCGGAAGTTTTTGCAAACGACGGCATTTAAGCCCACTCCGAAGCTCATGACAAAGGTATGAGGCTGCCGTCCTTTTGGGGACAGTAGACGCCAGGGCCGGTCATTCTTATGGGAAGCGGGATAAAGTTCGCTCACCTCTCAGACATCCACATCGGGATTGAAACTCACGGCAAGATCAACCCCGCTACGGGCAGGAACACAAGGCTCGAGGACGTCCTCAACTCACTCGACTACATCGTGGACGAGGTCATCAACAAGGACGTGGACCTCGTGCTCATCTCCGGGGACATCTTCCACAGAGAGAACCCGCAGCCCACAGAAGAGACGGAATTCGCTAGAAGGATAAACACTATCGTCACAGGCTCCGGGGCCGAGTTGGTCATAGTGCTCGGCAACCACGACTACCCCTCGACGTCGCACAAAACAGCGGCGGTCGAGATATTTCCCGCGCTTGAGCTTCCGAGAGTCCGCGTCGTCAAGAGACCCGAGGCCGTTACGATCACTACAAAGAACGGCCCCGTACAGGTTCTGTGCCTCCCCTGGATCAGGAAAAGCGCTCTGCTCACGAAGGACGAGTACAAGTCCATCCCCTCGGACGAAATTCAAAGAGAGCTTGAAAGGCGCATGCTCTCCATAGTGCGTAATTTAATCGAGGAAGCGGACAAATCCATCCCCGCGGTGTTCGCCGGACACTTCTCGGTACGCAACGCTGTGCTCTCCGGCTCCGAAACCACCTCTCTCGACATATTCGAGCCTTCCATCTCCAGGGTCGAGCTCGCCCGCGAATCACTCGCATATGTCGCGCTGGGCCACATTCACAGGTACCAAAACCTCAACGACGGCTCTCAGCCCCCCATTGTCTACTCCGGCAGCATCGAGCGCATAGACTTCTCTGAGGAGCGGGAGGACAAAGGGTTCGTGATGGGAGAGATCGTAAAAAAGAAGGACGGGTGGAACTGCGAGTTCCAGTTCGTAAAAACCCCCGCCAGGAAGTTCTTTACCGTTGAGATCGATCCTAAGGCAGAGAACGAAAGCATAGGTGAAGCGCCTGGCCCCCTCACCCCGGAAGATATAGAAGGGGCGATCGTAAGGGTGCGCTACAGGGTGAGCGACGCCGAAGAAAGGGTTGACGAGAAGAAGCTGCTTGAGACTTTCAGCCGGGCATCTTCGATAAAGATAGAGCGGATTTTCGAGGCCCCGGCAAAAACGACTCGCGGCACGGGACTAACCAAGAATATGGACGCTATCGAGGCGCTCAAGACATACATCGACTCGAAGCCGGAGCTTGAGAAAGTCTCAGAGAAGATGATCGAGTATGCCAGGAAGCTTGCGGAAGAAACGGAGAGCGGTTAGGGAAATCAGGTGTGTACTTTTGAAATGCGGTGCGCTTGAGACCATGTCAGCCATATATCAATGAGTTCCCATGCTCAAAACTAACCGTCCTTTATCCCACGCGCTTCGAATTTAAGCAGAGCGAGAGGCCGCGCCGATTACACGGGACATATCAGCTTGCCGAGCTTGTCCATCAGTCTTTTATTTTCGCTGTAGTCCACAGGGCAGTCTATCACCACCGGCTTTCGCGTTGAAAACGCCTCTAGCAGCGCCGGTTCGAGCTCATCCGAGGCCTCGACCCTCATGCCCACCGCGCCGAAGCTCTCGGCGTACTTCACCAGGTCGGGGTTGTCGAAGTTCACATGCGAGGTTCTCCCAAACTCCTGCATCTGCTTTAGCTCGATGAGGCTGTACGTTTTGTCGGAGAAGATGAGGCACACAACGGGGATGTCGTAGCGCACTGCCGTCTCAAGCTCCTGAGAGTTCATGAGAAACCCTCCGTCGCCCGTCACGGTAACCACTTTCCTGTCGGGGTGCAGGAGCTTTGCGCCGATAGCGCCGGGTAGCCCTATGCCCATCGTGGCAAAGCCGTTCGAAATAATGCAGGTGTTGGGCCTGTAGCACGGAAAAACCCGTGCGACCCATATCTTGTGAGCGCCCACATCGGAGATGACGATGTCGTCTTCTCCCATTGTCGTGCGCAGGTCGTAAAGTATCTTCTGGGGCTTAAGCGGAAAGGAGTCGTCCTCTCCGTAGTCCTCGAACTCCTTAACTATGAAGTCATGGAGGTATCTTGTGTAAGAAGCGTCGCTCGGCTTTGCCTTGGCGGATATCTCCTCGAGGGAGATAGCTATATCGCCGAGCACTCCGACGGCCACTACGTAGTTTGCGTCCACCTCCGCAGGGCTCATGTCTATGTGCACTATCTTCTTATCCCTATCGGGGTTCCACCTCGAAGGGGAGTATTCCACAAGGTCGTAACCCACGGTAATCACCACATCGGCCTGGTCGAAGCCGCAGGAGACGTAGTCGCGGGTCTGGAGCCCCACGGTCTTGAGCGAGAGCTCGTCGTCGTCGCGCATTACGCCCTTACCCATAAATGTCTCGGCCACGGGGATGTTGAGCTTCTTCGCAAAATCCCTGAGCGCTTCGGAGGACCCTTCCCTTATTACGCCGTTTCCGGCAAGAATAATGGGGTATTTGGCCTCCGAGATTATCTTCGACGCCCTTTCGACCTGCGCCGCGAGCGGCTCGGGCTTGTAGGGGAACTGCGCAAGAAGCGGCTCACCCTCCACCTCCATACCCGCCACGTCTTCGGGCAGGTCGATGTGTGTAGCCCCCGGCTTTTCGGTCTGTGCAACCTTAAACGCCTTCCTCAAGACCTCGGTAGTAATCTCCGGTGTCTTTATTTGCGCGTTCCACTTGGTAATTGACTGGAATATTCTCACGATGTCTATGTATTGATGGGACTCCTTGTGCATGCGGTCGAGAGAGGCCTGCCCCGTGATTGCGACCACCGGAGCCCTGTCCATGTTGGCGTCCGCAACACCTGTGATGAGGTTAGTAGCCCCCGGCCCCAGTGTGGCGAGACAAACGCCCGCTCTCTGGCTCAGGCGGCCGTACACGTCGGCCATGAACGCCGCGCCCTGCTCGTGCCTGGTGAGTATGAACTTTATTTTAGAATCGAGGAGGGCGTCCATGACGTCGAGGTTCTCTTCCCCCGGAATCCCGAATATGTACTCCACGTCCTCGTTCTCAAGGCATTTAACAAGAAGCTCCGAGACCTTCATTCGCTCACCCCTCTTCTTAGTTTTTCTATTAACTCACACAAACATTCTCGAATACTAATATACAACGCAGCGCTTCCCATACAAAAAACGTAACACAATTGCGGGAAAGCCGACAAAAGCGCTCCGAGCGAAACGATGAACGAAAAGCTACGTGTTCATGATCCACCCCTTAAACTTCTGCCACAGGGATTTCCCCGGCGCCTATCTTATCTCTTCTTTCTCCAACTCGGGTTCATCACCATACACTTGGGAGAGGAAATCGAGCACCGCTTTGTTGAACAACTCGGCCTGCTCTATAAACAAAAGATGGCCGGCATCAGAGAGCTGAACGAACTGAGAGCTCGGAATTTGCTCAGCCAATCTCCCCGAACTCTCTATAGGAATGATCCTGTCCCCGGCGCCCGCAATGACCAGAGTGGGCACCGATATCTCACCCACCCTCTCAGAGGCGTCGAACTCAAGCCCCGCGCTAAACTGCCTCTTCCAGGCGTAGGCGGGCTGTGGGTTTGCAAGCCTCCATTTGATTATACGGTCGATCTCGTCTGGATGTGAGCCGAAATACTCGTTCGTAAAACCGAAAGAAAGAGCCCTTCTCATGTTGTATACGGGGTCTGCGAAAGGAGTTAGGGGAATATTGCCCGAGGCTTTTCCACATAGACTCACCGCTAACTCAAGGGCGCCGGGCACTATGTCGAGCGTCTTGAGAATCATTCTCCAAGCATTCGTGCCGTCGTTCTTTACGCCCTCCTGCGCCGTGCACACTAGAATGAGGCCGGAGACCACATCGGGGTAGTCGAGGGCAAGCTGCTGGGCAATAAACCCGCCCATCGATACGCCCAAAACCGCAGCCCTTTCCACTTCCAGCTCCTTGAGAAGGCCCGCAGCATCGGAAGCCATCAATTCTATTGAGTATTCCTCATCCGGCTTATCGCTGTAACCCACGCCCCTGTTGTCAAAGACTATCACCCTATGTCGTGAAGAGAGATCCAAAACCTGCTTGAACCACATCCACGTGGAGTAGCCGAGTCCTTCCACGAGGAGCAGGGGCTCCCCCTCGCCGTAGACCTCGAAGTAGAGCCTGATGCCGTTTACATTGACAAAGCCGGAGTCAACAGGCCCGCAACCAAAGTCATCCACCTGAGCATGAACCACCATCCTCTCACCACCTAAAAAATAAATCTCAGATGGGCCAATCCACACCGGTGAATACACCGACCACTCCCTAAAGCGTAAGGGAAGGTTTGACCCATCCTCCTCCCGAAATAATCACCAGCAATAATTATAGTGAGCTTTCTTTACTCAAGTGAAGGCTCGGACTTTATTTTCATGCCCACTTCAAGGCCGCGGGCGGCTTCGGGGTTGACTTCGAGAACGAACCTGGCGGGCTTCGAGGGTCTATAGACCTTGCAGTCCATTCGCGGGTTTGCTTTGCCCACGCACGGCTCTGCGTGTTTTTCTATGTGAACTATCTCGCCTCCGTCGTTTATCCATATCAGCGCAAGGGGGATAAGGGTGTCCTTCATCCAGAAGCCGTGGTACCACTCCTTCTCATAGATAAATATCATCCCGCAGCTCTCGCACAGGCTCTCCCTGCCCATGAGACCCTTCCACTTGATCTCGGGAAGCTCGGCCTCTATGATACGCCCGTTCGGGAGCGTTATTTTGTACGGACGCTCGACGGCAGAGCCTGTAGCGGCGCCGACTGAAAATAACATAATCAGAACGATTACCTTCATCTCACTTCGCAAAATGGCGGCTCACTATCGGGTCAGTGTCGATCTCCGAGACCAGATAACCTACCTCGTAATGGTCGGGCTGGTTGAGGTAAAGCTTCACCCCTGATGGAGTGACGAAGAACCTGCCGTCCTTCACAGTACCCTCGGGAAGGCTGACCTCATACACGTCAACACATACGGTGCCGCTCCCTATATTAACGACTTCTCTCTCCTCCCTCAGCTTCCTTACGCTCTGCGCTATGTCCCACACCTTCGGGAAAATCTGGCCTCTGACTTCGATCTTCATTTCTATTCAGCCCTCACGTATTAATATACATTAAGGATCAGGCCGTGCGGACAACCTCTATCTTGGATATCGACCCGATGCAGCTCATGATCAAATCCAGCTTTTCGTGGCGGGCGTAATGGTGCCGCTCCTCCAGCGCCCCCCCGCACTCCGGGCAGCTGTCCACTCCGTCCCCCCCTTCGTAAACGCACGTGCGGCAAACGAAGTATGTTGATACATACCAGTAGAGGTGTGAATAGAGAAGCTCGTTGAGTCCCCCCTTGCCGAGGGACCCGGCCCAAAGAGTCAGGTCATCGGTGATCTTTTTCCGGAATTCCTCCGGCACTTCTCCAAAGTCCCCGGCGTAAATCTCGTCATCCCCGACATATATCCTGCACTGAAATCCCATCGCTACTCCCTGCTCAAAACCGGGTCGGCTAACTCACTACACCCCGAACTCCTTAATTGCCGCTTCGAGCGTCTCCGGGTCACCGGTAGGCTCCGTGCAAGCGGCTCCCGCGCACACAACGGCCTTAGTGCCCTCCATTTTTGAAATTTCGGAAGCTGTGCTGAAAAGCCCCTCAGGAACACCCTCTGCGGGGTCTATATAAACCACGATCTTATGAGGCCTGTACACACTCCACGCCGCCCTGAGCAGGGCCATGACCCCAGGGTCGTCGGAGCCGCCGGACACCACAACCGTAGGCGGGTGCTTCAGGTGGTTATGGACGGCGAGGAAGTAAGAGCCCGCATGGATCCCGTAATTCTCGGCGACGGGGCCGAGCAACTTGAGCGTCTTTGATGCGTATTCTCTGTAGCCCTCATCCCCGGTCAGATAATAGAGTCTGTCGAAAACCATTACAGCCGCGGCGTTTGATGAAGGTATGGGGTCGTCCTGTATCGACTTTATCCTGTTTCGGAGCATAGCCGAATCCTGCGGACAGTCCGCAATATCAAAGAACCCACCGTCTTTCTCATCAAAATAGTCTCTGACGATGATCTTCGACAGCTCAAGCGCCCTGTCGAAATAACTGCGCTTGCCGCTGACTTCATAGGCGTCGAGTAAAGCGGCAGTCATATGCACCTGGTCGTCGATGAGTCCCTTCATCCTGGGAGAGCCGTCCGAATAGGCGTGGTAAAACCCCTCCCCCTCCATGTAGCAACAGTTTAAGAAGAAGTCCAGGGTCTTGAGGGCCGACTCCCTGCAATCCTCACTCCCAAGCACCTTAAAAGCAAGGAGCATGGAGGAGGTCATAAAAGCGTTCCAGTTGGTGAAAAGTGTTTTGTCGACGTAAGGCGAGGGTCTTTTGCTCCGCTCCTCGAACAGCCTTTTCTTGCCCGATTCGATCAGGGATTTAACGACGCCCGTGTCCATACCGAGCCTTTTCGCGATCTCATCAACCTCCATATCTATGAAAAGTACGTTCTTGCCGGGGTTGTGCTTCATCTCGCCTCTGGAATAGATGTTGTAGTAAAGAGAGAGCACTCTGGTTTGTTCATTTGTTAAAGCGGCCTCGGCCTCCTCCTTCAGCCAGGTGAAATAGTCGCCGTCGTCGTTTAGGTCAACGTCTGAGTCCTGGCTTGCGTAGAAGCCGCCGCTTTCGGGCTCGGAAAGCACTCCGCAAACAAAGCCTATTATCCCCTGTGCTACCTCCTTCATGAAAACTTCGCCGGTAACCTGATAGGCCTGCAGGTAATTGCGCAGGTGGCCCGCGTTGTCGTAGCACATTTTCTCAAAGTGCGGAACTATCCACTGCGCATCCACGCAGTAGCGGTGGAAGCCCCCTCCGATCTGGTCGTACATCCCGCCCTTTGCGCTCTTAGTGAGGGTTTTCTCCACCATATGAAGAAGCTCCGAGTCACCGGTTTCAAAATACCTTGCGATCAGAAGCTCAACCGTCCCGAAATGAGGGAACTTGGGAGCCTCTCCGAAGCCGCCGTTAACGTTGTCGAAGCCTTCGGCAACCCTGTCGATGAAACCCTCCACGTTAACTATGGCGGGCTCCTGCGCAGCGGCGCTGTATTCTCCCATCTGCACGAGGGCGTTCATGATCTTGTCCGACTCTGCAGCGACGACCGCTCTGTTTTTTCTGTAGTAGTCGATTACCTTGAGAAGCACAGTTCTAAACGACGGCAGGCCTCCGAAGGCCTTGGGAGGAAAGTAGGTGCCTCCGAAGAACACTTTGCCCTCGGGGGTAATAAACGCAGTGAGCGGCCACCCCCCCTTGCCCGTCAGGGCGTTGACGGCCATCTGGTATCTCCTGTCCACGTCCGGCCGCTCGTCCCTGTCGACCTTGACGGCTATGAAGTTCTCATTGATAATCCGGGCAACGGCAAGGTCGTCGTAGCTCTCGCTGTCGATGACGTGGCACCAGTGGCACCACCGCGCTCCGATGTCGAGCAAGATCGGGCGGTCGAGCTCCCTGGCCGCTTCGAAAGCGGCGCTTCCCCACGGATACCAGTCCACAGGCTGGTGTTCCGCCCCCTTTAGATAGGCGCTCACCTCGTTTGCCAGTCTGTTTCCCCCTCCTCTGTCCCCCGGCGGCTCCTTCGTCATATTAAATTAACTTAAATGAGTATCCTCTCCCATTCAAACTCAATATCAAAGCCCATGAGACGTAGTATTTGATGCGCACAACTTAGAGTCAAACGCTCTGGTAAGGGATTCTTTTAATATTCGTGCCACTAATCTATACTTTTAGTGGCTAAAATATCACTTTACCCAAGAATAATAATTACACATCACGCCAAGACGTTTTACTGACGGTTAGATTATCCCACACACACAAATTCATGTTATATATTACTAGATAAGCCTCTGCGTTTAAGGGTTTCTAAGGAAAATATATCTGCCGACGCTAGCAACAACGACTGAACAGACATGTCGAAAGATAGAAGAAAATCCGAAAGGGTTCTATTCAAAAGAACCATAAAATATGGAGAAACAGAGCCTACCAATTACGGGTACGCATATAACCTTTCCGATTACGGCCTTGGAATCTATTGCGACAGCGTGCTTAAAGTGGGCTCAAGACTGGTAATAGAGATCATGCTTGAAAACGAGTTTCTAAGGATCGAAGGAGAGGTAATCTGGTCTTTCCATGACCAAAAGGCCAGCACATGCAGAGCCGGAACTAAACTGATCGAATACCCTGAGAAATTGAAAAAAATCTATAAGAGAATACAAAAGATAAAGCATGCAAAGACCTTTTACTGAGTATCGGGTCAGAAGAAATTGCTTTCCGTTTTAATATCCAACGGCCTGACGTTGACGCCGACTGCCGGTATATAGGAATATTAACTGTGAGAGTCGGAACACCATTGAAAAAAGAGATAAGAAAGTCTAAAAGAGTCCCTTTTAAGCAGAGAATCAAATTCGGAATCCAAAAGCCCGAAGATTATGGAGCCTGTTATGACCTTTCCGACTACGGACTCGGAATCTTTACCGAAAAGGCTGTAGATGTCGGCACAACGCTGAAAATTGAAATCCAGCTTGGCGATATGTCCATAAAGACGGAAGGCGAAGTCGTATGGACTTTCCAAGACACAATCCTAGGCCATTACAGATCGGGAATCAAGCTGACTGTGTACCCCGAAATGTTAAGGGGAATCCATAAGAAAGCTCTACAGACATTAAAACAAAAAGCATCATAATACGTGATTTAAACGTTACAAAAGCGCTACCGCTACTCAAATCGGCACAATTCGGATATCGCTACCCCGGCATACTAAGACTCACCAATCCTAGACAGCCTGTGCATGAACAGATGGTCAACGAGCACGAGATTGACCATCGCTTCAGCTATGGGCACAGCCCTTGGACATAGGCACGGGTCGTGTCTACCCTTGACCACGAGCTCCTTTGGATTCCCATACTTATCAACCGTTTCCTGCGGCTTGGGAATGGAGGAAGTGGGCTTTATGGCTATCCTCACAACAAGGTCTTCGCCGTTCGTTATGCCGCCAAGGAGACCCCCCGCGTTGTTTGTGCGGAATCTCAATCTGCCGTCCCCACCCATGTACATAAGGTCGTTTGCCTCCGAGCCCCTGCGCCTTGCCACATCAAACCCCATGCCTACCTCAAACCCCCTGATACCTCCTATGCTCATCAGCGAAGAGGCCAGGTCGGCGTCGAGCTTGTTAAACACCGGGTCCCCGAGCCCCTGAGGGAGGCCGGTGGTTTGCACCTCGACTACTCCGCCGATTGAATCCCCTTCGCGCCTCACACCTTCAATGAGCTTTATCATCTCCGGCGCTTTGCGTGCGTCCGGACACCTGACGGGATTTTTCTCGATCTCGCCGAAGTCTATATCTTCGGCCACGATATGGCCGACCTGCTTCACGAACCCTGTGGTGTTGATGCCTTCAAGGGCAAGTATTTTCTTTGCAATAGCTCCAGCTGCTACCCTTCCGACCGTTTCGCGGGCCGAAGACCTCCCCCCTCCCCTGTAATCCCTGAGGCCGTATTTCTCATCGTAGGTGTAGTCGGCGTGACCGGGGCGGTAGGTGTCCTTTATGTCCTCATAGGACTTTGATATAACATCATAGTTGTGAACGATCATAGATATAGGGGTTCCGAGGGTTTTCCCCTCAAAAACCCCTGAGAGGATCTGAACCTCGTCGGGCTCTTTTCTCTGGGTAGTAATAGCGCTCTGAGCAGGCCGGCGACGGTCGAGCTCAACTTGTATGTCCTCGCTAGATAAAGCAAGCCCGGCGGGACATCCGTCCACAACCACACCAAGGGCGGGCCCGTGAGACTCTCCCCAAGTGGTGATGCGAAAAACCCTTCCAAAACTGTTTCCCGGCATGAAGAAATTCTATATTACGGCGGGTGAAGTTGCAAACAATCGAAGACGAGCATTGCGCTCCATTTCACCCGTCGCGTCTTGTCCCTAGTGCTTACAAAAAGGCGCTGAGCACAGAAAGGGCTCTAGATATTCTGGGGTATGAGGCCAAAGACGGTAAGCTGGACAGAGAGTTATTGGACGTATTCATCGAGGCCAAAATCTACAAGCTTACTGATAAGGGGGGAGCATAACTCAACGCTATTCCCCTCTTAATTTAGCTTAGCGCTAAAACCTTAGTCCCTGCGTTTTATATAGACTCTCATTCCAACAAACTATTCGTCAAGGACTCAGCACGACCTTTATAGCGTTTGCTGTTCTGCCGTCCATAAGCTCATACCCTTTAGGGGTTTCTTCAAGGGGCAGCGTATGGGATATAACGAGGGTCGGGTCGAGCTTTATGGTCTTCGTGTTGTGGGCGCAGAGAGCCAGGGTCTCGTACACGTCGCTACCTATGCTGTCATAGGGCATGAAGTACGAAAACCCCCTGGACTCCCCGTGAGAAACCCACTGCCAGGATTGTATGTGTGATGGAAAATACAACCCCCAATCCATGGCTTTCTACCTCCTCTGAGTATTTTTGCTAATGTTAACTAAACCCCACAAGTTATAGGGAACACCGGTTTACAACCGGCATATTCCACAGGGGAATGCACAATTAGGCAAATCAAACACGCTGGAGCGCTTCTATTTCTATTCGGAAGTATAAGGGAGATTTAAGATAAGCAGTATCAGCCACAGCCCTAAACCCCAGCAACCGTCAGAATACCGCTGGGAACAGCAGGTGACGCCCTCCAAGGCCCAGGGGCACTGATAATTATGCGGCAGACACTACGGCCTACTTTTATTTTTCAGTGCCGGGTATTTTTACAGGGTTTGCTTTACGACATCAAGTGCATAGGTAAGAGTTTAGCTATCGATGCCGGGGAGAAGCTTATCTATAAAGTTCTTCCTTCTCTGTCTTTCCTTCTCCAGCTCGAAGAGAAGCTTTTCAGGCTTGATATGAAGATACTCTGAAAGGTTGTCGATGTTGACCTCTTCGATCTTCCCTATATCGGGCTTGTACTGCTTAAGCTCGGAGAACAACATATGAATCTCTCTATGCAGCTGCCCTGCGGATTCATAGAGGCCTTCAGGCTCCATAGCCTCGTACTGAGCCGCGCCAGTTATGTTCTCAGTTTCCGACTTGGTAAGCGTTCGGATGAATATTTTAACATCCCTGCTGGTCAGCTCGGCGGCAAGCTCCTCGGTATCCCTGTCAAGCTCATTGGACAGGCTGTTTAAATCCACCATGTTCATAGCGGATTTGCGGTATGAGCGCGCAGCAGACTCCACAACGATTTTCCCCTTCCGGATCCAGTCCCTGAGAGTAGATTCAGGAATCACAAGCGTCCTGCTAATCTCAGCCAACGGTACAAGCGGCTTTTGAATCAGATATTTCATATCACATCCTTCTCTAGAATTTCCACCCTCCTTTAAAATACGCTAATAAAGTATAACACAATTATCGCCAAAGGAGCCATTTGTAATTCATGTTCTGTCTTTTTTCAGCTAATTCGGGTTTTTCGAGCCTTTAGAGCGCTCAAAATGCGGCAAATCACACACTGTTTTGTACTGATTTTGAGACCTCATGCAGTTGCCGGCCGTACTCAAAACAACGGCTATTTTATCGCACAAAAGCGGTTAGCCACTCCCCAGCTCCCCGGCTTCATCCCTCAGACCTCTTACCGCACGCTCCCAGCTGCTCATCATTTCCCCGTAGCTCTCCATTGGGCTTGCGGCGCCGGGTGGGGGCTCGATAGGCTCGCCTACGTACAAACTGATCTTGGTTAACCTGAAACCGGGTCTCACAGGTGATAATATGTTATCCGCCCCTTTAATATAGACCGGTACCACGGGGACTCCGGCTTCTACCGACAGTATTCCGGCGCCCGGCCTCGGCTTCATAAAATCTTTGCCCGTCGCCCTGCCGCCCTCGGGAAATATGCAGACGATATTTCCCCTGTTGAGCGCGTCGTATGAGAGTTTGAGGGACTCCACCATAGTGCTCGCCGCCCCGGTGAAAATTATCCTTGCGCTCTTCACTATCCACGAGAGCGGGGGTCTCCTGAACACGTCTCCGAACCCCACAAAAAATAAGCCGTTAACCACCTCGCCGGGGAGCAAGCAGTATAGCAGCACAGGGTCGATGTAGCTGTTATGGCTGGGACAGATCAACACCGGCCGGTCTCTTGGAATTTTTTCCGCCCCCTTGATTGTCGCCCGGAAAAAGATGCGAACCAAAACGTAGCCCAGCGCCTTTATAACCCTGACCATGATCCTATTGAGCGCGCCCCTGCGCACATTAAACAGCTCATCGAGGCGTGTCAGCGGGGGCTCCCGGAGCACGGCTGACCAGCTTAGCTCCGCCTCGGCGGTTTGCTCATCGGTGTCGGCCCCGCGGATTATTTCAAGCATATCGCCCACTGTGTTCAGCTCCGACAGCTCTTCCTCGTTGACTTTGGTGGAGAATTCCTGCTCAAGCACAACAGCGAGCTGTAACTTGGTAAGGGAATCGACGCCAAGGTCTATGGCCAGCTCCTGGTCCGGGTAAAACGGGCCGTCGTTCCGGGTTAGCTCCGCAAGCCTCTTCAGAAATTTCTTTGATTGAGGGGCATCCATCAGCTCCACCATCTCACGAGGTATCTCACGGGCTCCGTCAATTGTCCCGGACTCCTTTTTTTCCTTAACCATTTCCTCTATCTTGGCGCGCCTTAGCTTTCCGAGCCTCGTTCTGGGAAGCTCCGCATCCAGCAGAACGAGGTCGGTGACGTGCATATAGCTCGGAAGCTTCGCCCCGACTATGGCAAGCTGCGACCTGATGCGCTCCCTAACATCGACCACATGCCTTGCGGCAAGCTCCCCCGCATCGGGCACGACCACGGCCCTCAGCCTCTCGACCCCTGCCTCGCCACCCTCAACCGGCAGAATGCATATCTCCTCTACCATCTGGGTCTCCGCGTAGTGCTTTTCCACATCTTCGGGATATATGTTCTTGCCCGATGAAAGCGTAATTACCTCATTGGCTCGTCCCGTTATGTGGATCATCCCCTTGCTATCCATATAGCCCAGGTCGCCCGTATGAAAGAACCCGTCCTTCATCACCTTCCCGGTGGCCTCGTCGTTGTTGTGATAGCCCCGCATGAGTCCCGGCCCGCGCACACATATCTCTCCCGTGCCCTCGGAGTCCATGGAATCGATCTTAACCTCTACCCCTTCAATCGGCAGCCCGACGCTTCCGGGCGTGGGATCGGAAAGCGAGGTGAACGAAATAACCGGGGAGGTCTCCGTGAGGCCGTACCCCTCGATTAATACAAAGCCCAGGTCCAAAAACCGCTCGCACACGTTTTTGTCAAGCTTCGCCCCGCCGCTCGCCATAAAGCGGAATTTAGGGCCGAACTGCTTGTGTATGGCGCTGAAGAAAAATCGCCCGGCACGCAGCCCCGCGACCCTTCTTAACCAGCCGGATATCCGGAATAGAGCCAAAAACACCATTCTCTGCACAAGACCGAGCGAATCTACTTTTTGAAAAATCGCCCTGTCGAACAGGCTGAACAGCTTGGGCACGCCGGGGAAAATGCTCACTCCCGTTTCCTGCATAGCGCTCAACAGTTCAGGGCCTTTAAGGGAGCTGCAAAACGTGACCGTGGCTCCGACGCACAAAGGGCCGATGAGGCCGACGTTGCTTGAGTACACATGGTGAAGGGGAAGTATGTTGAGTATGTTGTCGCTCCCCCTGACCTTAATGGTGCTCAATACCTCGGTTACGTTGCTGTAAATGTTGCCCACAGTAAGCTCGACCCCTTTAGGGTCGCCCGTCGTGCCGGAAGTGAATATAATGGACATGAGGTCGTCCGGGTTGTGGCTGTGAGCTACAAACCCTTCCTGCTCAGGGGCATTAATTATGGAGACGGGGTCTGCGGGATCTATCACGAAAACATTGATCTCAGCGCCCGAGCTTTCGATGAATTCCTCTACCTCCCCAACCCTGTCCCTATCGGCAATCACGGCTTTTGACTCCGAAAAAAGCAACAAAGGCTCGATGTCACCCGCCCTGTACTGTACGTCTAAAGGGACAACGACCGCTCCCAAGAGGTGTATTCCCAGAAAACAAACGACCCACTCAGGCGTGTTGTCGGCATACAGCGCCACGCGGTCGCTGCTTTGGGTGCCCGCGTCCCGGAGAGCGGCGGCGACGGCAATGGAGCGGCTCCAGAGCTCTGCGTATGTGACCGTGTAATACTTCCCATCGCGCTTGATTTGAACCGCCGTTTTTTCAGGGCTCTCGATGGCCCGTCTCTCTATCGCCTGAGCTATCACAGCGCTGAACTCCTCATGAATGCAGCACTCCCAAACACGCCTTTGTCACCTCATCCGCTCTTTGTTCCATACTCCCATCAAGCCTGCCGGTCGCCATCATGGTCGCAGGCTGAAGGACGAGACCGAGAACCATTGACGCCTTAAAAAGGGGGTCTGCCGTCACGAAAGCACCGGCTTTTGTCCCCTCCTCGACAAAACGTATCAACAGGCTCACCGGGTTAACCTCCGGGTCGACGTCTACACCGTCAGGAAAATTGTGCTGGGAAAGCAAAACAAAGGAAAAAGCTACGGGGTCGTCGTCGAAATAGGCGTAAAAAGTCCCCACCCCCCTCCTCACACGATCGTCAAAAGAGCCCGGCCCGCACAGAACGGTCTTGAGCCGCGACCCGAACTTCGACACCTCGCGAATGAACAGCGTGCTTGCCAGATCGTCCTTGCCCGTGTAATGGCAGTAAAGAGCCCCTTCGGCGCACTGCGCCTCCCGCGCGATGTCCTTAATGGTCACATGGCCGATGCCGCGAGAAGCGAACAGCTTTATAGCCGCCCTTTCAATATCGTCTAGCTTAACCGTTGGTCTTGCCATCTGATTGCATCCTATAATGAAAATTCAAACTGATTTAATAAATGAATATTCATTTATTATAATTATTTCTTTTAGGATAAATGTCAATACTAATCCAGACGATATGAAAATAATGAACTCTATGTTTTTAAAATCGAAAAGAAGTGGGTCAAGTGTCGAATGCTCCTTAAGGAAACCTCTCAACACGATGGCGGATGGCGCTTCTTATAAATTCTGGCTGGGGCTATTGGATACACTTCGAACTAATAAATACCAAGAATTGCTGGAATTAAATTCTGATATGAATAACTTCGAGATGTAAGCTTCCCATTTAAGTGGACAGTTCAAAAGTAGAACTTTCGGCCACTACTTTTGCTCGGAGCAAGCTGGGTGACAACCCACCGAGCGACTCATGGGGACGCTATTCATTGCAACTCCTTAGCCAATTATCCGCCATATTCTGTGCTTGCTCAAGATACTCTCTTACTTATCGTTTGCTTGGTTTTAATGGGGAGAGGTGTAAGATAGAAAGAGATTAATTAATAGCGATTGCCAGTATATGTTAAGTTATCCTAAAAAGGAGGGAATATGTCAGCCGTAAAAAAAAGGATGATTCTTATTCAGCCGTACCCGGAAAACTCAGCAGGCGTAAGCAGCACTACGGGGTCGTTTCCGCCATTAGGTCTTCTCGTTCTAGATGCGCTCACCCCGAAGGATAAGTGGGATGTTGAAATAGTGGATGAATCGCGAAATAGGTTTGATGTCAATATGGATACGTCTAACGTATCCTTGGTGGGAATAAGCCTTTGGACCAACCAAGCCCCTAGAGCCTATGGTATTGCCGAGGTTTTTAGAAGAAGGGGAATTCCTGTGATATTGGGCGGCCCACATCCCTCCATTATGCCCGAGGAAGCCATGCGTTATGGAGACAGCGTATGTGTGGGCGAAGCGGAATCGATTTGGCCGACTATACTAGAGGACTTCGAGAGCGATTCCCTTCAGAGAGTCTACGAAGGGGGTGTCCCGAATCTGGATATCGTTCCGGTAATAAAGAATCCGTTTACTGACGCATATCGTTGGGGGATTGTTCAAACCGCGAGGGGCTGTCCCTATAACTGTAGTTTTTGCTCAGTCACGCTGATAAACGGAAGGTCTATGAGGTATCGCCCTATTGAGGATGTGGTGGAGGAGTTTAAAAATATAAAACCGAGGATTGTGATGGTAGCCGATGACAACTTTATTGGCTCCGGCAGGAGGGGGAGGGAGCGGGCAATTGAGTTGTGCAAGGCGCTATATGAGCTCCGCAAGCAGGGGGTAAGGAAGTATTGGGGAACACAGTGTACCCAAAACCTCGGGCAGGAGGACGAGGTGTTGAAGTGGATGTATAAGGCCGGTTGTAGAACCGTTTTGTTCGGACTTGAGTCTATAAACAAGAAGGTTATTAAGGATATGAATAAGGGGATTAATACTCCCGGGGACTATGCGGAGAATATACGCAATACTCAGAGACACGGAATAACTGTGGTCGGGTCATTTATCTTCGGCAACGATGGTGATGATGAAAATGTCTTTAAAGACACCTTGGATTTTATAAATGAGGTTGGCATAGGCACTCAAAACGTTAATATCTCGTGCCCCATGCCCGGAACAAAGCTGTTTTCGGATATGAAGGCTGCGGGGCGGCTTAGGTATACTAATTTCCCGGAGGATTGGGAGAAATATAATTTGCGTTATGTGACCCTGGAGCCCAAGAATCTAACCCCCCTAGAGCTGTATAAGAAGAGGGGGGAGGTTGCTTATAAACTGACTGGAAGCAACTTATTCCTACTAAAGAGATTTATCAGGAATTTGTGGGATACCAGATCCCCTGTTGCAGCTGTCTTTGCCTTACTGTGGAACCGCGCATGCAGGGACAACAAGGATGAATATGAGCATCAGATAAATCTTTTGAAGCAAGAGGAACAGGCCTCCATGACGGAGGATATAGGCGTATTACAGCTCTTCTCAGAGCATTACTCCAGACGAGCATGAAAGAAAATGTCAGGAACTTAAGAACAGGCAATATCAAATCAACGAACAACTAAAAAATTATCTCAAAGCAGATGAGAACTTCAAAATAACGGTAAACACAGTACTTTCAATAGCATCAAAGGCTTACGAACTATTTGAAAGTTCGAACATAGAGCAAAAAAGGAAGCTCATAAACTCTGTATTTTCGAACTTAGAATTAAAAGGTGCAACCCTTCAATATTCTTTAAAAAAACCGTTTGATTTAATGGTAGATTGCACTACTTATCAAGAATGGCTGGGGGACTAGGATTCGAACCTAGATTAATGGGACCAGAGCCCATCGTCCTGCCGTTAGACGATCCCCCAACCGGGGTAATAATTATTTACAAATTCCAACCCCCAGTCAAGTAGACCTCCTGATGACCTTCCTATTCCCTAAGGCTGGCTCTCAACACGCGCTCACGGCTTAGAGCAGACGCTGTCCTCAAACAGAAAGAGATATGCGAGCTTCTGGTACTCAAGCGCTACGTTTCTTAGGCTGCTCCTGACCTTCCACCACTTCGCAGGGTCGAAATCGTCGTAACTCGTTGGGACTGTCATTATTTTTATATTCTCACCTCCACACTCCCCGAACACCCGCTTGAAAATAATATCCGCCCTCCTCGTGTGAGTCTTGGAGGTAACGACTATTATGGTATCAATACCCTTTCTCCGCAGATAATTGAGCACCGCCAGACTCTCGGAGTAAGTGCTGTTCACCCCTGTTTCCAGAACTGATATGTTGCTTGAGGGCACTCCCAGCTTCCGGGCAATCATCTCGTTGTTGTCCGCCTCGCTCACGATATCAATGCCCTTTTTCTCAAGCGCCAACCCGGCCACAGAGGCCTCGCCCCTCGTTATGATTATCACCCTCCCATATCCGGCCTCGTACAGCTTCACCGCCTCAAGCACCCTCTGGGGCATCGAGCCCGTGAGCACCGCTATCGCACCGGCAGTCTCCACGGGTGTCTTGAGTACAAGGTACTCGCCGATGTAAGTAAGCGCGGGGCGCCTGAGGAGATACAGCACAACCGTTACAATGATGAGAAATATCAAAAATGCGGCGAAAATTCTGACCATTAGAGAAGACATCCGGCCGTATCCCCGAAAATTGATCTACTAAGCCCCTAAATCCGGGCCGCCAACCTCACCCGTTTCCCTAGAATCGCTCAAGGGAGCTGAAAAAGTAGCTTATCTCAAATGCGGCCGCCTCAGGGGCGTCCGAGCCGTGAACGATGTTCTTTTCAACGTCGGTGGCAAAGTCCTTGCGCAAAGTTCCGGGGGCTGCGTCCTCGGGGTTTGTGGCGCCCATAATGTCCCTGGCCTTCGATATCGCTCCTTCCCCTTTCAGAACCATCACCACGCACGGCCCAGAAGACATCAAGTCCGTGAGGCTGGAGAAGAAAGGCCTCTCCCTGTGCACCGCGTAGAAACCTTCGGCCGCTTTTTTTGACATGTGAAGCATTTTGAGGGCGACAACACTCAAGCCCCCTTTTTCGAACCTCCCCACAACTTCGCCAATCAAGTTCTTGGAAACCCCGTCGGGCTTAACAATGCACAGCGTTCTCTCCAACTTTTACACCTCCAGGTTTAATTCACCTCGATAGGGGCTTCACCACACCCTAGGATCTTAAGACATGTTCGCTCAGTTCCGGTTACCGGAACTAATTTGTTTTTGGCTCAATCAATCATCTGATTGCGGAGCTTGCTCTGTCTAAGAAACGGTTAACGGCAGCTAATAAATAATGAGCGATGAACCTCCGGCTGAGCTTTTATTTACCTTCTAGCCGCTGTATTGTCAATGACGGAGCGGGGGTATGGTCCCTGTCTGTGTCGCTTCGTCCAGAAAGGCAGGCGCCAAGAAGCACCAGGGGTATGGTCAGCTCGAGGAACCCGGCGAAATGGTTCTTGTTAAAATACGTGCCCGTGCAAAGCAACACAGGAGCAGGGATGCGCTCAGGGTTCACCAGTTTTTGAATACGTCGCCCTCACCACGGTTTTGATGCCGCCCCTTACGTTAAAATCGCCTACTATTTCGGCCCTCCTGGGTCTGCAGGCGGCGACTATGTCGTCGAGGATGGCGTTGGTGACGCTTTCATGAAACTGCCCCTTATCCCTGTAAGAGAACATATACAGCTTAAGGGATTTAAGCTCGATGCACAGCTCATCGGGCACATACTTTATACATATGGTAGCAAAATCGGGCTGCCCCGTCCTGGGACATACGCAGGTAAACTCGGGACAGGTAATTTCAATCTCATAATCCCTGTCCTGATGGCTGTTGGGAAATGTTTCAAGCGTGCTCATTTTGCGTCCGGCTGAATCAGTGTTTCGTCAAATGAAACGTTGATGAATCGAACCTCTACTCTATACATCTCCACATGCTCGCACCCTATGAGTGAACCGATATATCGATCTCATAACCCCCTTTTACCTTTCGCACTTTAGAGTCTTTATAACCCTCTTTCACATACTGTAGCCCAATATTTGCAGCTTCTCTAATTCGCCTAGTTGCCAATCCTTTCAGCGCACCTTTAGTCTTAGCCTTAATGGTTATTATCTTGGCCGGCATGTAGTGCCTCCTTTAAACATTTAAGTCTCCTTTATAATTGAGCAAAATATAGTACTCCATAATCTATTCCCATTCAACGCCGCAATCAAGGTACAAGCGCTAATGAAGCTCCCAAGGATGTGTTATAATGTGGGTTAGTGAGGCCGGTTGTTATGAAATTATATGATTTTCCCCGGTGTCCTTACTGCCAAAAAGTAAGGCTCGCTCTTGCCGAAAAGGGGCTTGAGTACGACAGGGTGTTAGTAGATTTGATAAAAAGGGAGCAGAAAGAGGGGGATTTCATTAAGATGAACCCCTACGGCAAGGTGCCCGTGCTGGTTGACGGCGAAACGGTGCTCTACGAGTCATCCGTTATCAACGAATACCTCGAGGAAAAATACCCCGATCCACCGCTGATGCCCAGCGAACCCGCCTCGAGGGCAAGGACGAGGATGCTGTGCTATTTCGCGGACAACCACTTCAACACCCCCTGGTTCAACATCTACAGAGAGCTCCTGCTTAAAAACAACGGGGATAGAGACACGGGTTTGATCGAAACATCCAAAGCAGAGCTCTCCCAATACATGGAGCGCCTGGACAGGGAGCTTGAGGGAAAACAATACCTGCTTGGCGCCTATACTCTGGCAGATATAGCGCTCACGCCCAGAATTGCTCTTTTCGACATCCTGGGAATAGCCGTTGACGCGGCGCTTGCCAGCGCAATATCCTGGATGGGGAGAATCAAAAACAGAGAGAGCTACGCCGCCCTGGAAATCCAGACCTAAATGCGCCCTTCGGGGATATAGCTTGGAAGTAGAGGCTACAGAACCGAGGTGTTATGAATCCAGAACAAACCCCTCGGGCCCGCCCAGCAGATGCCGGTCTTTGAGATAGCTCTTTTTCTTGCCTATGGACTTTTCGTAAATGAAATCTGCGAGATATAGCTTCTTCTCTTCAAGAGTGGTGAGCTTTATCAAATCCCTCTCTACAACGAGGTTTGTTTTTATGCGCTGCTCCTCGGAGTATTTCTCGGAAGCGGTAGTTAATATATAAGCTTCGGTAATGAGCTTCTTGTAAGAACACTTCTCTACCATTGTCGTCTTCACTTCAGTTCTCTTGGGGATGGATTGAAACGCGTGTTTTCTGCGGAAAAAATCCAAATTCATCTTAAAGAGGCCTTCGCCGTTCCCTGAAGAGCCGCTACCGATTTCATTCAGATTGTAGAAAGTCCTGCCGTCGGCTTCAAACGTCACCAATTCCTTCTCCTCCACTACCGGCTCCAGCCTGTCCTTGATTCTGAATGCCTCGGTCTCCACTATTACGGCAAGCTCCCACAAAGTGAGGGGGCCCCTCTCCTTAATCAAATCGATGTACTTTGAAATCTCGGATGCAAAAGGATTTTCTTCGCCCATAACAAATTAATAAGCACAAATTTAGCGCCGATGTCAAGTCCTTTTTTGATCCTTTTGGTTTCTAACCAGGGAACAAAGCATTATTAAATTCTACAGTGCATAGGACCAAAACTTATGTGGAAAGCCCATCCGGACACAGCGCTGAGCCCGGAAATTTTTTTTGAGCGGTTATTTTGTGGAAAATAAAAAGGGGTGTAGAATTGCTTAGGGTCACCAAATAATTAATATTACTTAGTGTTTTGGCATGAGTGTTGCACTAACAATACAGTAGAGAATGGGTTATTTATACGGTGGGCAAAGTGAACATTTTAGCCACTAAAAGTATAGAATAGTGGCATGAAAAATAAAAGTTGTCCCAGGTGCAATAACAAGTATAGGTTTCCCGAAAGAGAATCTGTGGCGCACAAGTGCGTAGGAGTGATAGAAACCTTTGTGGATGCTTTAAACACCTTTCTTGCCAACCACAACATAGGCGTCACCATTACTTCTCTCGACCTCGGCTACACCCGAGACCAGATGAATGAGCGCCGAGCTAATGCCTGGCAATAGCGCCGTTAACCGGCATTAATATTTGCAGTTACTGCTAACTTCGGATAATTTTCTTCTCCTCCTAACTTAAAGCATTCCTCGGCACGCGATCCGCTCTCAAAAATCGGCAGTTCAATGAGTCTAATTATCTATCTAATACACCGATAAAAGTCTGGAGAATAACTCGGCACAAGCGTCAGGCCTGAAACCCGATTTTTTCTGTAAAAACTTTGTTGGTATAATAATAAATTGCTCCAGACCGGTATTGGCTTAACAAACGGAGCGGGAGTGCCCAGATGGACGTAATTACTCAAGCGGCAAAGAGGGAATGGAACAACATCGGAAAATCGCTCAGAATCTGCGGAGATATAGGGAGCTTCGATGCGGATTATTTGATGACCAACCCCGGCCCCGACGGTGACGAGCTGTCTGAATTCAAAGAAAACCTTGCAGATTTTTCTGATACATTCGAGCAGCACAGCTACACTACGCTCGAGGCGATGGGCGTATACTGCAGACTCGTGAGACTGGCCGCGCAGAGGCTGGGCCTAAGCGGCCCGATCGCCGCAGCGTTTGCGAACGGCTATTCCTACATCCGCACCGGATGGGCGCTGGACACAGACACAAGCATCGAGCAAAACCTCTTCTACAAGATGTTTTTCCAAAGCCGGGAAGACCACGGCTGGGAGTTCGACTCCCCCGTGATACAGGAGAGACTGAAAGATATATTCGGCAAATTCATGAGCTGGGAGAAAGACCCGATTCATTACGCGAACGAAGTCGAGTCATACACGGAAATGAAACAGGATGAGGCCGAGGATGCAGACTGAGGTTCTGACTCTTTGGAACTCAGGATTTCAAGACCCCTCATACCGCCACCCCCACCCTCTCTACAAATACGGCACTTTGTTCACACAAACCGGCCGTCTATATCCGCCTTTCGCAACAATTCAACTCCGATTTTTTTTGCAAGCCAAGCGGTAGGCGTTCTGAGAAAATCGTATTGAAGATTTGGTAAATATTTTTGAAACCAATTTGACTTTAGAACTGTCATACAATAAGTTTAGTTATCCAAATCAAAGTTAAGGAGATAAGGTTTTATGCGTTTATTTAAGAGCGGTTTTATTGCCGGTGTCTTAGTGATAGCCCTTGTAGCGGGCTCAGCCCTGATTGCCGTGGCCGAACTTCCCAATCCCGGCATGGTGATCGACCGAACCACCGCGCTCGTTGTCACAGACCCTCAAAACGACTTCCTCAGCCCAGAAGGGGTTACATGGGGAGTCGTCGGAAAGAGCGTGACCGAGAACAACACGGTCGCCAACATCGAGGCCTTGCTTAAGACGGCGAAAAAGAAAGGTATACCGGTGTTCATCTCCCCCCACTACTACTTTCCCACCGACCACGGCTGGAAGTTCGAGGGGGCGCTTGAGGCATTGATGCACAACATCAAGATGTTCGACCGCGTAGACCCCCTGAGCCTCGAAGGCTTTACCGGCTCTGGAGCCGATTTCCTCGAGTTGTACAAACCGTACATAAAGGACGGCAAGACCGTCGTCACAAGCCCGCACAAGGTTTACGGCCCTGAGACAAACGACCTTGTGCTCCAGCTGCGCAAGCGCAAGATAGACAAGGTTATACTCGCCGGGATGTCCGCGAACCTTTGTGTCGAATCCCATTTGAGAGAGCTTCTCGAGCAGGGCTTTGAGGTCTTAGTGGTTAAGGACGCAACAGCCGCCGCCATAGTGCCCGAAGGGGACGGATACCAATCGGCATTGGTCAACTTCCGCTTCATCGCGAACTCCGTATTGACTACCAAAGAAGCCGTGGCTGCCATGAAAAAGTTGAAGTAGGCACCAAAAGTAATACTGCACAGTATCATTAGTCCGTAAATCCAGGGGAGCAGGGACTAATCCTACGAACACCCCTATGTTCCACTTTGTTAACCTACTGTATTCTCTCATCTCTCCTCTATATCTCCAAAACTAAATACTTTAACCCGGCCAAGAATTGTCATGAATCTCTCCATTGCTACAATTTCTATAATTCTCTCTCCAAACCAGCCTTTGCCCCAATCACCGTGAGATGCTCAGGTAAACTGTATTGGAACGATTTTCCCAATACACGGTATTTACGTTTATAATTTCACATACAACCCCGGAGGTTAATACAGATGGATGTGATCAATCCCCGGATATTCAGGGAATACGATATCAGGGGCATAGTGGGCAAAGACCTGAATGAAGAAGTGGTGGAGCTCCTCGGCAGAGCGTTCGGCACGTATATGGCAAGGAAGGGGAAAAAACGCGCCTCCATAGGCAGGGACTGCAGATTAAGCTCCCCTGAGTTCTCAAGGGCGATGACCAGGGGCATTACCTCTACGGGCGTAGACGTCATGGATATCGGAATGGTCACCACGCCCATGCTCTACTTCTCGCTGTTCAACACCGACGTCGACGGGGGGGCGATGATAACCGCAAGCCACAACCCCGCGGAATACAACGGCGTGAAACTGTGTGTGGGAACCGAGTCCCTTTTCGGAAGAGACATACAGAGTATACGGGAAATTATCGAGAGCGGGGAGTTCGAGCGGGGTAGCGGCTGCGTTGAGGAAGCGGATATCTCGGGGGCCTATTCATCGTTCCTAAAGGACAACTTGCAAATAAAGCCCGGCATCAAGGTAGCCATAGACTGCGGCAACGCCACAACGGGCATAATCGCCCCAACGACTTTTAAGGACTTCGGATGCGAGCTGACCGAGCTTTACACAACCCCCGACGGCACGTTCCCGAATCACCATCCCGACCCCGGAAGCGAAGAAAACCTCCAGGACTTGATCGAAGCGGTGAGGGATGAGGGCTGCGAGCTCGGCATTGCGTTCGACGGCGACGGGGACAGGCTGGGGGTCGTGGACGAGAGCGGCGCCATCATATGGGGCGACATGCTGCTGCTTATCTTCGCAAGGGACATCATACCTCAAGTGCCCGGCGCCAAGGTAATTGGGGAGGTCAAAAGCTCCACCAGGCTCTACGCAGACATCGAGCGGATGGGCGGCAGAGCCATTATGTGGAAAACGGGTCATTCACTGATTAAAAGTAAAATGAAAGAAGAAGGAGCGGAGCTGGCCGGGGAGGTAAGCGGCCACATCTTCTTTAAACACAGGTTTTTCGGTTACGATGAC
>JADFKM010000081.1 GCA_022564935.1 Candidatus Dadabacteria bacterium | reverse complement strand
GAGAAATATGGTCTGGAGTTCGAAAAGTATGAAAAGCGCCCCGGTGAGGTAGTACTTAATTGAGAACCTGCCGAGGGTGTCTCCCTGGGGTACTACTCCGCACTCGTATGGGGAGAGCTTGCTTGCAGAGTGCCTGTTCGGGCCGACGAGTCTCGAGAGGCCGATAAGCACCGCTGCCAGTATGACGGAGACGACGAGCATGATGAGAATTGGCAGGTACTGAGCGGTCATTGTCTATAAGAGTAAGCTGTGTACGGGCGTTGTCAAGGAGGTGGTTTAAAGGGGGTTTAGAGCAGATTTGGCGTTGTTGCTCTTTGCACATTTACGATTGATAAATGCATTTTGAAGTGATAGGATTGCGTGTATGAAAACGGGTTAAATGCCGGGGTAATTGCAGCGGTAGCGTTGGCTCTTATGCTTTTTTTCCTGTAGTGACGGCGGCGATAATGTTCAACATGACTGTATTGATGTTTATTTTATTGACCTTACTGAATAGTTGTGTCATGCCGAAAGGCTAAAAGACGTTTGTAACTTTTGGGGTCGTTCCTCAACCGACAGCGAAGGGCGAAATATCCTTTCTGATTATCTTTTCAGAGATGATGGTTGCGTTGTGCTTGACTGTACAACAATAGAGTGTGCGGAGGTAAAAACTACTTTTGTTGGAAACGCTATGTCCATACAGGAAATAGTTCAGGGAACGTTAACTAACATCGAACCCTTTGGCCCGTCTAACTTCTCAGCGACGCTGATTATTGCCGATGAGGAGCAGGAAGTTCGGGAATGCAGCCCTTTTGTAGCCGGCGGGGCCTGATTTCTGTTTGGCAAGTAGTTGAGAGCGAATTTAACTGACTGACAGCTATACGCAACAACGGCCCGCTGTGTTGAATAACATCCCCCTTTTTAATAGATAATTTCCCCTCCTTACAACAACGATTAAACCCTTTCCCTTTATGTGCCGTCGTTGTTTATATATAGTATCAATACAGGGGGTCAGAAGGATGAGCGAAACAACAAAGGATATGATTTCTGCTGAATTTCCGTTCGAATCCAACTACATCGATGTTCGCGGCTCGAAGATACACTACGTCGATGTGGGAGAGGGCGACCCCATACTTTTTCTGCACGGCAATCCCACTTCCTCGTACCTATGGCGCAACATAATCCCTCACCTCGTCTCCCTAGGCCGCTGCATTGCTCCCGACCTTATAGGTATGGGTAAATCGGATAAACCGGATATTGAGTACGGGTTCTTTGACCACGCGCGCTATGTGGATGGATTCATTGAGGAGATGGGTCTGCGTAACATTACCATCGTTGTCCACGACTGGGGCTCGGCGCTCGGGTTTCGCTACGCCATGCGCAATGAGGGCAACGTCAAGGGGCTTGCCTTCATGGAGGCATTCGTCGCTCCCCTGCTTGACTGGGACGCTTTTCCAGAGATGGCGAGGGATATTTTCAAGGCTTTTCGCACTCCTGAAGTGGGCTGGGATTTGATCGTGAACAGGAACGTCTTTGTGGAAAATTCCCTACCTGGAGGAGTCATGAGGGAGCTCACCGAAGCGGAGATGAATCGCTATAGGGAGCCTTTCAGCAAGCCTGAGTGGCGAAAACCCGTGTGGCGTTGGCCGAATGAGATACCAATTGCGGGCGAGCCGGCCGACGTGGTAAGAGCGGTAGAGGAGTACAACGAGTGGCTTCAGAGAACAGAGATCCCGAAGCTCCTTTTCTACGCAACTCCGGGCGCGCTAATGCCTCCTCCTATGGTCGAGTGGTGCAGGGGCAATATGAAGAACCTCCAAATGGTGGACGTAGGCTCAGGCATTCACTACCTTCAGGAAGACCACCCCCATCTTATCGGCTCGAAAATTGCCCAATGGTATGGTTCCCTAAAAAATTAATTGGTGCTACAATTTAAAAAGGGTTCATAGATTTTGACGGGTTTTGAATCCCTTCTCTAAAATAAAGATCAAAAGTACCGGATGTAGTTGAACGAGGCAAAGCAAGGAAGGCTGCTAGGCTCTCAGTTCCTACATTTGATTAACAAAGCTCCTTTCTTCGGAAGGTGACACTACTTTGAAGGAGGAGCTTTGCGGTGAGCGATGTTGCTGTTGTTGACGGTGTTGCAAGCATAAAAGAGCTTGTTGACGATCTCAACTCTATGATACTTGAGGGGCGGGTACTGGAGGCGTTTGAGAAATATTACTACCAAGATGTGGTGATGCAGGAGAACGAGCTGCCGCCCACATTTGGAAAGTCTGCCAACAGGGCTAGGGAGAAGGGGTTTTTGGCGGCTTTATCCGAATTCAAGAAGGCCGAGGTCAAAGCCGTTGCCGTTGGAGATGACGTGTCGATGGTGGAGTGGTACTTCGACTACACCCACAAGGACTGGGGTAGAGGAAAAAGTTCCATCAGGTCGCCGTGCAGAGGTGGAAGAACGGCAAGATAGTGCACGAGAGGTTCTACTACGGCAGTTGATCCGCCCCGGCTGTGTTTTTGGCAGTCGCTCTATAGATTACATGCGCTTCTCTCAAATGCAGCCGCGGTGAGTTGACGGCTTGTGCAATAAATAGCAGGAGTGCGTATGTATCGGGTCAAGAGATTTGGGAATTGATAATTCCCCAGTGACTATTCCTGCTCCCCGGCTTGCACTGAGGGTCAGGGGCCGGGAGCTTGTCGGTATTGATAGTGACCTTATTCTGCACCTTGAGCATGCCGATGAAGTCTTCAAACGCTTGCCGTAATCTTCTCAGGAAGCATACGGAGCTTGAAGCCCAGTCGATTCGGATTTTGAGCTTAGCAGTGGGTTTAATCGGATGAGCGGCTAGTCTCCCCTTTTTTTCCGGCTGTGAATGTCAAGCTGCCCGGATAATTGAGACTTTCTTGTTGTACGCTTCCCGCCGGTTACCGGGGTAGGGATGAGCATTCATTCGGGTTGATGGTTTTAGTCGGTGTATTATAATTAGGAGTGGATGGGGGAAATTTTTGAAACTTTTTCATCGCACGGTGGTTAATAAACAATGAATCGGACAGAATGCAGATGCTGAGCGACCTTGATCTAATTTTTAAGGTGCAGGATGGAGACGAATCTGCATTCTCCGAGTTGATGAGAAGGCATTACCGAGGCGTAGTAAATTATATATACAAGTTTACCCACAGCGTTGAAAGCTCTGAAGATCTCGCTCAGGAGGTCTTTATTAGGGTTTATCGATCAATTGACAGATACAGACCGGAGGCGAAATTTACAACTTGGCTTTATAAGATTGCCACAAACGTTAGTATAACGGCCGTAAGGTACAGCAACAGGGAGAAAAACGTAAGCCTTGATGAGATGGAGGAATCAAACCAGCAGACCGGAGATGAAAAAATATTCAGCGCCTCGGATTTCACATTTCGCAGGGAGATAAGCGCCTTGATCTTTGAGGCGCTGGAGACCCTTCCCGAGAAGGAAAAAATTGCGATTGTGCTTTGCAAATACGAAGAAATGCCTTATATTGAAGTGGCCGAAGTAATAGGGTGCAGCGTGGGCGCTGTTAAGGCGTATGTGTACAGGGGGAGGATGAAGCTAATAGAGAAACTAAAACCACATTTAAGGAAGGACAAGGCTCATGGACTCTAAAAAGATTGTGGAACTTATCTTGGAATATCCCGAGGGGGAAATTTCCGAAGCCAATAAGATGGAGCTAAAAAGGCACATAAGGGAAAACCTCGGCTACAGCGAGCTTTACGAGCAGTCGAAGGGTCTATGGAAGCTTATGGAAGAGTGGAGGGATATAGAGCCGAGCGACGACTACCTCGTCAAGTTCTGGAACAGGGTGACGGAGGAAGAAGAGGCGCGAGCGCATTGGTTCGGGAGATTCCTGGGCATTCTCAGGTTCAATCTCGGCTGGAGCGCCGCGGCAATTGTGACCTTTTTGGTCCTGGGCGTAGTTTCACTTTATGTTTTCAATACGGGAACTGAGATGACCCTGAGCGAAGCTGACCTCAAAGACAATGAAGCCCTTATAGATGTCGAAAAGGCCATAAGCACGGAGTCCTCAAAACCTCTCGAGCTTTACGGCCCATGGAATGAGTTGGACAATCCAGAAACGGGAGATGCCAGCGTAGATGAAACTCATAGCAGCGATCTTATTCGTCCTGTTGATTTCGGGGATATATACTGAGTCCACCGCAGGAAGCAGACTTGGAAAGTGGTGGAAGAAACCCGAAATAAAAAAGGAGATGTCCCTGATGCCGGAGCAGGAGAAGAAAATCGAAGAAGTCTTCGACTCCTATAAGGGTCGCATATCGGCGCCCAGGATGGAACTGGAGGATCAGCTGAAGCCGTTTTTTATACAAAAGTTCAGCGACCCGGATTCTTCCAGAGAAGAGTTGCTGACCGCCGCTACGTTGATGTGGAGCGCCAAAGATGAGCTCGAAAAGCTCAGGTTCGAGATGTTCCTGGATATCAGGGAGATTTTAACTCTTGAACAGAGAGGCGTTCTTTTTCAGATAAAGAAGCGATATAGGGAGCAGTTTAGAGAAAAGATCAGGGCTCGGAAAGGTGCGGACAGGGACAAGGAAGGAGAAATCGGCGCATCTGATTAAGGGGGAAGGCTGAGCGAACGACGTCAGGGCTGGAGGTTGGGCCGCCGAGTGCTATGCAAACACCCTTCGAGTGGCTTTAGCCTGCAAGCCATAGCGCTTTTCCTTAATTGCATCATTTCTTAACCACGGCAAACACTTTCTTGCAAAAAACAGATGGTAATATATAGATAACGCACGGGGAGGCTCTGTGCCCGGTTTCGGCATCTGTATTACTCAACAAATCTATAAACTCCCGCCGTGCGGCATTTGAAGTGACACAGCCGTTCAACCTATCGGATGAATTCACCCCCAGGGGAGACCAGCCCCGCGCTATTGAACAACTCACCGAAGGAGTGCTCGCCGGAAGACGCCACCAGGTGCTTCTCGGGGTGACGGGCAGCGGCAAGACCCTTACCATCGCGAACGTGATCAACAACGTAGGGCGACCGACCCTCGTGATTGCTCACAACAAGACCCTGGCGGCCCAGCTCTACGGCGAGTTCATGGACCTCTTTCCTGAGAACGCTGTGCATTACTTCGTGAGCTACTACGATTACTACCAGCCCGAAGCGTATATCCCTCAGACAGACACCTTCATAGAGAAGGACGCATCCATCAACGAGCATATAGACAGGCTTCGCCATGCCGCCACCTCGGCCCTGTTCGAGAGGCGCGACGTGATAATAGTTGCTAGCGTATCATGCATTTACGGTATAGCCAACCCCGTTGATTATTACGGGCTTCAAACCGTTGTGGAAGAAGGCGCAAAGCTCGATAGAGACGACCTTCTCGCCCGCCTGGCCGAAGTTCAATACTCCAGAACGGGCGCCGAGCTCTACAGGGGGAGCTTTAGAGTAAGGGGCGATGTAGTCGAGGTCATGCCCTCGCACGAAGAGAAGGTCGCAGTACGAATTGAGTTCTCCGGCGACATTATAGAGTCCATAAAGAATATCGACCCGGCAACGGGGAAGACCTTGCTGAGGCTTGATAAGAGAATTATCTATCCCAGCACTCACTACATCGCTCCCAAGGACAGGCTCGCCGCGGCGATCGAAGCCATAAAGGCGGAGCTTGCCGAAAGGCTCGAATATTTTGAGGCAAGGGGGATGGAGCTTGAGCGGAACCGCCTGAGAGAGAGGGTTAATTTCGACCTGGAGCTGCTTACCACGATGGGGTTTTGCCCCGGGATAGAGAACTACTCCCGCCATTTATCGGGAAGGCTGCCGGGACAGCCCCCGTGGTCTCTGCTCGAGTACTTCCCGGAGGACTGCCTATTCATACTCGACGAGAGTCACCAGACCGTGCCTCAGCTTCGGGGTATGTATAATGGAGACAGGAGCAGGAAGCTCACCCTTATTGAGCACGGCTTCAGGCTTCCCTCGGCCCTGGACAACAGGCCGCTCAATTTCGAGGAGTTCGAAGAGCGTGCAGGCCAGGTTATTTATGTGTCGGCAACTCCGGGCCCCTATGAGCTGGGGCGCTCGGAGGGGACGGTGGTGGAGCAGATAATACGCCCCACGGGGCTTGCCGACCCCGAAATAGATATAAGGCCGGCGGAGAATCAGGTGGACGACATTCTCGGAGAGCTGAGAGAAAGGGCGGATGTAGGGGAAAGGGTGCTTGTTACGACACTCACAAAGCAGATGGCCGAAGACCT
>JADFKM010000037.1 GCA_022564935.1 Candidatus Dadabacteria bacterium | reverse complement strand
GAACTTGAATTCTTAAATAATTATGCTGAAGAGAATATGGCTACAGCATCAGAGATAATACGTGCATTGATTCACCAATTAATGGGAAGGAAAGGCTATGAGATTAAAGAGCCTTTGTTACCTGAAAAAAAAAACGGAGGTAACCGGTTATGGGAGTTTTCAAAAGATACCACGAGAGTAAGGACGGCTCTAAGACCCCCTACTGGTATTTTCGGTTATGGTACAACGGCAGGGAGATAAAGCGATCCGTAGGCGAGGCAGGCATAGTTACCAAGACGCAGGCCAAACGGGTAATGGAGGAGACTAAGAGGCGTCTTCGACTAGGTGAGTACGACATCATTGACGCCCGTATCCCCACCATAAGCGAGTTCGCAGAAGAATACAAAAGGTATGTTAGGGACGTGAAAAAAAAGCGCTCCTGGTGGAGAGATGATTATAGCCTGCGCCACATTTTGGGCTTTTTCAGAGATAAGAAGTTGTCCGAACTAGCGCCTAAAGACATAGACGACTACAAGCTGTCGAGGCTCTCCAAAGCAAAACCTGCTACAGTAAACCGCGAACTAGAGGTTTTAAGGCACTTGTATAACCTTGCCAAGCGATGGAGAAGGTTTTTTGGAAGCAATCCCGTGTCTGAGTCAGGGCTGCTTGAGGTGCATAACCAGAAGGAAAGGATACTCACGCCTGACGAGGAGCAAAGGCTTTTGAGTTGCAGCCCATCGTATTTGAAGCCCATTATAACGACAGCGCTTAACACAGGAATGCGAAAGAGCGAAATATTAACCCTCACATGGGACGCAGTAGACTTTGAAAACAACCTAATTACGGTAGGGTTTCTAGTTTCCAAGAGTAAAAGGACTAGGAAAATCCCCATAAATGCGACCCTGAAAACCGTCCTCTTGGAACAGAAGTTAAAGGGTGGCGGCAGCGAGTACGTAATCTTAAGCTCAAACGGGAACCCCTACAAGAGGCATGATTCCCTAAAACAGGCCTTCGGGAAAGCCTTAAGGGATGCAGACATAGAAGGGTTGAGGTTTCATGATCTGAGACACACAGCGGCTACTCGTATGGTTGAGAGCGGAGCTAACATCGTAGCGGTCTCAACTATATTGGGCCATGCCGATTTGAAAACCACAATGAGATACGCCCATCTTGACGATTCCCTTAGAGAAGCGGTAGAAAAACTGGGAAATTTCGGGTCAAACCGTACCGAAAACCGTACCAGTGAAAAAACAGAGGAAGTTTGATGTTGTGTAAGGTACTGTAATTATTGGGGTGGGTGACCGGATTTGAACCGGCGACCCCTGGGGCCACAACCCAGTGCTCTAACCAAACTGAGCTACACCCACCACTGTTCGAGCTATATATCCAATAAGCACATTTCCGTACAGGCATTCGCTGGAAAACGGTTGGACACTTCACCGGGAGTAATTGTGGCACATTCTGCGATTCCCTTGCGAAATTCAACCAACTGATAGTACCATTTCTGTTCAGGGAGACAAACCGATAGATAAGCGTCAAAAAATTACAGACTACATTCAACCCTGTCAAATGGTTCGGATTCAAAGATGAGTTGTATTTGGGAAACGGCTTTAATGGAACCGGTTAAAAATTGTATAGAGTGGGGTTTTGTAGCCGTCAATAAAGACGAATATTTTAGAATTAACATGCAAGAAGCAACTGTTTTGTAATAGCACAGCAGTAAAGTATAGTTATAAAAATCAACCCTAGGAGAGCAATGATGGAGTATCCAAACCCGGACATTTTAGTCAGTCCCCATTGGCTGATGGAGCACAAAGACGACTCAGACTTGCTGATAGTCGATTGTCCCTGGGATTCCGGCTCGTACGCGCGCGCACACATACCCGGCGCATTATGCAGGCCGGGGCACGCCTATGTTAAAGCCGTTGATGGAGAGGGAAATCAGAGCTGGTTTCTTCCCACTCAGAGCGAGTTTGAGAAATTGACGGTGGATTTGGGGATAGGCGCGAATTCAACGGTGGTCATGTACGACGAATGGGGCACTATTTTTGCGACGCGCCTGTGGTGGGTTCTAAAATACTTCGGGTTCGATAACGCCAAGGTGCTCGACGGCGGCTGGCAGGGCTGGGTATCTGCCGGTCTGCCCGTATCCTACACCTCTCAATCTCCTTCCAATCCGGCGGAGCCTTTTGTCCCTTCACCAAACCCCCGGAGGCTGGCAACGCTCGATGAGCTTCTTGCCAAGTATAACGACACCGGCTGGCAGGTCCTCGATGTCCGCTCCGGTGACGAATATCACGGCCGGGCAGACCACGGCAATAAGAGGGTGGGGCACGTGCCCGGAGCCACGCACCTCGAGTGGAACCTGCTGCTAGAGAATTCCACCGACGCCGAAGCCGTCAGGTGCTTCCGCTCGGCCGATGAGATTCAGGAGATATTCAACAAATTCGGTGTGGATAAGACTGCTGCTATCGTGACTCACTGCCAGGCCGCCGTACGCGCGACCTTCATGGCCTTCGCTCTGGAGCTGCTCGGCTATCCGGTGCCGCGCGTCTACGATGGCTCGATGGACGAATGGGCGAACCTGGACGATACTCCTCTGGAATAGAAGTTGAGTTCAAGGAGTTTATTGACAAGGAAGTACCTTCATACACTCCGCTTTATATATATAGAATTTGGCTGGTAAAAGAGTTGGTAACTGTGTAGCTATAACAGAGGACTATCAGATTGTTTAGGGAGTTGTAGTTATCCGTAGTCGTAGAATTTAAGGTGCGCGCTCCTGATGGATTCGGACCCCCCGACCTCAGCGTCCCAAACGCCGCGCGCAGCCAACTGTGCTACGCTGCCCCACATACCCGAAGAGAGGGATGATAAATATAAAGAGAGGCGACCCCATATTTTATTACGGGGGCGGTATGCAGCGGCCGTAGGCATCGCAGACGTATCCAGGTGCACAGTTCCCAGTGCTTGCGCAAGACACCCCACACCTGGGTAAAGGGTCTATATAGCATCTCTATGGACTTTTTCAGAATCCGTAATTATTAGAAAATAGTGGCGCGCCCTGAGGGATTCGAACCCCCGACCCACGGCTTAGAAGGCCGTTGCTCTGTCCGGCTGAGCTAAGGGCGCATTGCTGTGGAGTTGTGAGTTTGTGGTCGGGGCGAGAGGATTCGAACCTCCGACCTCGGCGTCCCAAACGCCGCGCGCTGCCAACTGCGCTACGCCCCGGGGGCCACAAGGCCTAGAGTATACCAACGATTGTAGTGGAGACAAGAGACGGTGAAAAACCGGAACGGCGTTGATGTTTTCCAGTGCTTCCCTCAATCGGCGAAGGACGAGTAGTCGTGCATCTTGGTTTGCAGTCTCGTGAGGTTGTAATATATGCCCTTTTTCTCGAGCAGCTGCGCGTGGGATCCCTCTTCGTATATCTCACCTTTGTGTACCACGATTATCTTGTCGGAGTTTGCTGCGTTTAAAAGCCTGTGCGCAATGATGAGGGTGGCGCGTTTGTGTGCGTCCCGCTTTAGCGCGTCCTGAATTCTTTTCTCTATCTGCGCGTCTATGTGCGAGGTGGCTTCGTCCAGAATGAGGAATTTCATTTCTTTGCCAAACGCCTGACCGAGAGAGACGAGCTGCTTTTCCCCAGAGGAGAAGTTCTCTCCGTTCCCGCTCCCAAGCACTGCAGCGTTTTCCGTCCCGATAATATCCCTGAGACCGTCGGAGTTTGTATCTCGGGAGTTCCCTCCGAACAGGAACGAGTCCTGGAATACTGTCGAGATGTTCGAGCGCAGAAACTCCGGGTCGTACTGGGTAATGGGAATTCCGTCAAAAAGTATCTGTCCTTTTTGCGGCTTGTAGAACTTTAAGATCAGATTCACTATTGTTGTCTTCCCTGAGCCGGTCAGCCCCACGAGGGCCAGCGTCTCTCCCGGCTTGAGCGTGAAAGAGACGTCCTTGAGAACCCAGTCCTCGCCGTTATATGCAAACCAGACGTTTTTGAATTCCAGACTGCCCGAAAAACGCGCTGTGCTGCCTGCTGCGCGCCTTTCTTCCGGCTCCATCATGTGCAGGTGGTACAGGTTTTCGGAAGCTGCCATCGCAGACTGTGATATGTTGTACCTCTCTGCAAGCTCAAGAATCGGGGCAAACAGCATTCTTATATATGAAAGGTACGCTATGAGTGCCCCGAGAGTCAGCTCTAGCCTGAGGACGCTGAGTCCGCCGTGCCACAGGATGAGGGCGATCGCGAAGACGCTTATGAACTCGATTATCGGCCTGAAGGTGGCGAACGCGAATACCTGCTCCATGTTGGCGTTGAAGTTCTCACGGCTCACTTTTTCGAACCTTTCGTAGTTCTGCTTCTCCCTCATGTACAGCTTGATGAGCAGGATGCCCTGCACGCTCTCCTGCACGAAGGCGTTGAGCTTTGCAATGGAGCGTCTGACTTTCCGGTACGCTCTCCTCAGTCTGATGCGGAAAATAGCCCCGAAGAACCCGATGAGGACGGTGAGTCCAATAATTAGAAGAGTAAGCTCCCTGTTCATTACGAACATCACCGCAAGCACTCCCACAATGACTAAAATGTCTTTTACGAACTGTACGATTACGGAGGTGTACATCTCGTTTATGGCATTCACATCGTTGGTCACGCGCGTGGTGAGTGTGCCCACGGGTGTCTTGTCGTAGAACGGCTGTGGCAGCGAAAGCAGGTGTGAGAAGGTGTTAGTCCTTATGTTGTGCATGATCTTCTGCCCGGAGTATTGAAGCAGGTATGTGAACAGTGAGCTCGAAACAAATACTCCAAGCATCACAAGCACCATAATCCCGGCCGTTTTCTTAACGTCTGAGAGGTCACGGAACCTGAGTATCTTCTTCTCTTCATGGCCGAGAGTTTTCACCGAAGAAAGCGGGGCGTAGTAAAGCCCTCCGGTTTTCGTGAAAACATCTTTGTGTGCTTCTACGATACCCAGCGCCTTATCCCGGTCTTTAGGCTCGAAGTCTTGAGTGTTTATCACGAGGAAGCTCTCTTTTGACACGATCTCAAGCTTTTCAAGCTGTATCCTGTCGGCTTTGGCTATTGCCGAGATGTCCGTCAGGTAAGTGTTGTTTGAAATGGGTATCAAGGCTTCGGGGTATGTGTTTTTGATACGCTCCTCAAACTCGGAGTCATGCGCCCCGAACCGTGCAGCTCTCCAGGGGGTGGAGATATAGCTGTCCACAGCGATTTTCGTCAGGTACGGCACATACAGCTCCCCTAAGGCGGTGAGCACCATAAACAGGAGCGCCAGCGCCATGAACCCCTTGAAGGGCAGCGCGAACTTGACTATCCACTTGAGGATATTCAAGTCATATCCTTTTACTTTCTTGTCCGGTTCGTCAAATGTGCTCGGTCTTTTCATCGTAGTGGTATCAGGTTATGGTCTGGATGTTGTATAGCCCTGCGTAAATGCCGTCTCTGTCCATAAGCTCTTCGTGCGTGCCAAGCTCCCTCACCCTACCGCTTTCAATAACAGCAATGCGGTCAAAGCCGCTTATGGAAGGCACCCGGCTCGACACCGCGACAAGGGTTTTTCCCTTCATCGCAGCCCTGATGTTTCTCAGCACGGCGCTTTCAGTCTGAAGGTCGAGCGAAGACAGCACGTCGTCAAGAACGAGTACCTTCGGGTTTAGGAGAATAGCCCTTGCAAGGGCAAGCCTCTGTCTCTGGCCTCCTGAGATCGTCAGCCCCCGTTCTCCCACGACGGAGTCGAAGCCGTCTGGGAACTCCATTATTTCATCGTATATCTGAGCGAGCTTTGCGGCTTCCTCGATTTGTTCGTCTGTAAGCTCAGCGTTCATGAAAGCGATGTTGTCCCTTATGGTGCCGCTGAAAACGGTGGCTTCCTGTGGGACGTAAACAACGTCGGTTCTCAGGCAGTCCCTTCTGAGGTTCTTGATGTCGGTGCCGGAGTTTACGAATATATGTCCCTCTTCGGGCTCAATCACCCTGCTCAGGAGCTCGAGGATTGTGGTTTTCCCTGCGGCCGTGGCCCCCGTGATACCTAAAGCCTCGCCGCTTTTTATGTCGAACGTGATGTCCTCTAATGCGCGGGTGCCGTCGGGGTATGTGTAGCTCAGGCCTCTTAACTGGATATCCCCCTCGATTGGTGCGGCGATGCTGTGTTTGTCATCCACGTCGTCAGGACGTATTGCCAGGATTTCATTGATGCGTTTTAGTGACGCCCTCCCCCTCCTTACCAGGTCCACGGCCCAGCCAAGCGCTATCATAGGCCAGGCGAGCATGCCGAGATACAGTATAATGGCGGCGAAGTCTCCGAGCGTGATGTCCATGTAGATCGCCCCCCGGCCGCCAATCAGGAGGAAAATGCCCAGCGCAATGCCGGAGATTAGGGCTATCAGCGGCTGGAATATCCCCATCACTTTTATGAGACGGAAGTTCTTATGCACGTACTGCGAGCTTGCGTCCTCAAACTGCTTGAGCTCGCGTTTCTCGCCGACGTGCGCCTTGATGACCTTAATCCCCGAAAGCGACTCCCTGGCGGACTCTGTAAGCTCGGAGAAGGCCTCCTGCACCCTGCTGAATCGTCTTTCGATCGTTGCGCCGAAACTGTATATCAATAGCCCCAGGATCGGGAAGGGCAGCACCGCATACATAGTGAGCGAGGGGGAAATATAGAGCATGGCCGCCAGTATAAACACCAGTAATACTACGCCGTCGTAAGCAATTACGAGACCCAGCCCGCAGGCCATCCGTACGGTCTCTATGTCGTTCACTGTGTGCGCCATCAGGTCGCCCACTTTTCTCCCGGAAAAGAACTTGAGCGAGAGCAGCTCCAGGTGGTTAAAAAACTGGTTTCTGAGCCTCTGTTCCACACGCCTCGACGCTCCGAGCAGGAAGTAGCGCCACACGAACCTGAATACAGACATTATTACGCCCAGCCCGACGAGGAACATTGCGTAAGTGGTAATGGAGCGGGCGCCGCCGTCATTAAGCGTGAGGGCGTCCACGACTCTTTCAATCACAAGTGGGATTATGAGCTGGCAGGCGTCGACTATCGAAAGAGCAGCGAGACCGATGACTATGGGGCGTTTGTACTGGAATATTAACGATGTGAGAGAGTGTCTTTTTCTCAAGTTTCAAGCCCGCCCGACGGAATTTGGTGGTTTTTACCGGAGTTTGATCAAACACCAAATTATACCAGAGGTTATTGCCCGGTTTCGTCCGGCATGCCGGGCCCGGTATGTATACGCAAGCGCTCCATCGTATCGTCCAGGGATTTGAGGGGGGAGAGCAATTATAGATTTGTGAATATTGACAATTGAATACTAACAATATATAGTAGTAGAGTAAATTAATCCTACTATATATGGAGGTTTTTAGTGATGAGTGAAAGTCAGTCACATAAGCGCGCTAAAGGAAAAGGAACACAAAAAGAAGTTCCTATTTCGGGAAAAAGGCGTCTCGATGCTTTGAGTGGAAATACCGCAATCGAAGTTGAACGTAGTGGGACTGATAAGGGGCTTGATAAAGCACTAAGTAGACTAAAAAGTCTACCCGACAAAAGAAAGCTCTTGAAAGTGCCACAAAAGGATATGGAGAAAGCGGAGGAAAGAGCGCGTAAAAAAAGAATAGGCGTTACGGTTTCCAATTTGGGCGGTACAAAAAGAAAAAGAATACGAGGTTAAAGATACTTTTTTAAATAGATTGAAGTTTTTTATGTGCCAATGCCGAGGTCTATTTTTGAGGTGAACTCTCCAACAAATCGTCCAGGGATTTGAACAGGGACTCCACTTTTTTGATTGCGGTGCTGACCTCGACGATTTTAGCGAGCAGCTCTTGCTCCACCCCTTTTGCTTTCGGGTCGTTAGGGTTTGCGTACAGCTCTAAAATACCCGCTACAAGCTCTCTCAGCGCCCTGTCGATATGGAGCGGAGAAGCCCAGCTCCCCGTGCTTCGGTCTGTGGATTTACCGAGCGACCGGAGGGTTTCTTTCAGCTCGACGATGGCGTTTCTTACGTCGTCATGAACGGCCATGCACTGCCTTGAGTACGGTCCGGGTGAGGAGGCTTCCTTCACCATCTTAACGAAGACCTCTCCGTCGATTAGCTCTATTCCCTTTTCCTGACCGAGGTGCCTCGCATCGGGACTGAATTTGCCTGAAGTTATTACCGTTCCGCTCTCGGCGCCGTCTGAGAGAACCATCTTGTAAAACCCCTCTATGAGCTCGGCATTAACGGGTTCACTCTGCCTTATGCAGCAATAAAGACTCCAGGATTTTACGCTCCATTTACGCTTCTCAGATTTGTGTGATTCGAGTATGAAGGCTCCCGAAAATTGATTGAGGTCTTTGTCTGATGGGAAAACGAAGTGGCCGTGCTCTTTTAGCATGAGGGTCACGATTTCTTTGAGCTCATCCATACCGAGACCCATCAGGTACTCCGCAGTGAGTGACGGGGTCGAGAGTCTGAGATACTCCTCCCCTGTGAGTTCACACCTATCCACTTTGATTGTGGCTTGTCCGGCGTCCATAGTTTAAATATAAACGCAATTATGGGGATTGTAATCGTGGCGCTTTATAGTGTGGACTTTATATTTGGCGCTCCGGCACTGGTATATTAATGGTATCGAGTATACATATCTAAGGAGAAGGTGCCCGCCGTGTTTATAGAAAAAAACAAGTTCATGATGCCGGAGCTTGAGGGCGGGAAGTAGGTCAACTCCCATCCACTCTCGACCGCCTCGCTCCGTGGCAAGCCCGTACTTGTGGATTTCTGGGACTATACATGCGTTAACTGCCTAAGAACCCTTCCCTATATAAAGGAGTGGAACAGCAGGTACTCCGGCCTGGGACTGAGCGTCATTGGGGTGCATGCCCCCGAGTTCCAGCTTGCTAGGGAGGAGGAGAACATACTAAGGGCTATTGAGAAGTTTGATATACGCTACCCCGTGGTGATGGACAACGATTACGCCATCTGGAAGGCGTTTTCCAACAAGTACTGGCCCGCAAAGTACCTCTCGGACAAAGACGGTTTCCTGAGATACGCCCATTTCGGCGAAGGGAGCTACATCGAAACGGAGCTCGCTATACAGCTGCTGTTGCGTGAGGTGGAGCCGGGTGTGGAGCTTCCCGACCTGATGAAGCCCGTTCGCGACACCGATATCCCCGGCATCCACTGCTACAAGGCATCGCCGGAGCTTTATTTTGGGCACCACCTGGGCAAGCCCGGAAACCCCGAGGGTATACGTTCTGAAGGCGTCGTGGACTACACAACCGAGTTTCAAATGAAAGACGACACTATCTATTTCGGAGGCAGGTAGCTCGTGTCAAAGGAGTATTCGAGACCCGCACTAACCGACGGTGATTCGGACGCCCGTGTGCACCTTCGCTACACATCATCCGAAGTAAACATTGTAATTAGCCCCGAAGGCGAAAAGGGCTTTAAAGTGTTTATCATGCAGGATGACGCCTATCTCGCCCCGGAGGATATGGGGGACGATGTGAAGACGGACACCGAGGGGAGGACTTTCATAGAGGTAGATGAGCCCAGGATGTACAACATCGTCAAGAACGGAGAGTTCGGCACAAGGAGGCTCAAGCTCTCTACAAGCTCAAACGCCTGCAGCCTGCACGCCTTCACGTTCGTAAGCTGTACTGTTTAATATATTACAACCAGTGATGTGGTTTTCGAAGCTTATTTACGGAGATGGGCGGTTATGTGTCACTATTGCCTTGAAAAGAGATATGAATGATGAGTTTGAGCACAGGTTCGGAAAAGCTTTGGCAAGCGCCTCGGAAAATTTAATAACCCACCGGGATAATAAGAAATTTTGTGGTACAAGATTCATCCCCATCTGCCCCCGTCAGCAGTTTTATTTTATCTTATACCATGGTACAGAACTAATTCCATCTGGATGTCCGAAATCTGGAAATAGTTTATCGTCCTTCATTTTAAACCATGGCGTTGCTTGAATTCCTTCAGGATGGCCAAAATCGGGGTATACTTTCATTATTATTTCCTACTAACTATTAATTATGCAGAATAATCCATATAATCTAGATTTTCTAGAGCTTGTGAGGATACTTTAGTTTTTGCAATTAAGTTGATTCTATAAAAAAAGTCCTGATTTTATCAACTAATCAGGAATTATATTTAAGGTTCACAGGACGTGAGCTTTATTTTATCTTCTCAGTCCTCATCGTCCAGCATTCCGTATTGCTTCAGTTTATATTGCAGGGCGCGGCGGCTTACCTCGAGCAGCTTGGCCGCTTTGGTTCTGTTGTTACCGGTCTCTTTAAGGGCCTTCGTTATAAGGTAGTACTCCAGCTTGTGCCATGACTGGTCGAGGGAAAGCGTGTCCACATAGAAATTCCTGTTATCCTCACCCGGTGGGGCGCTTTCGGACAGGTCGATTTTGGTAATTGTGTCGGAGTCGGCAAGTATTATGGCCCTTTCGATAGTGTTTTCAAGCTCCCTTACGTTTCCTTTCCATGGATGCTCCATTAGACGGGGCATGATGGAGGGAGCGATCCCTTCGATGTGCTTGCCGAATTTCATGTTGTATTTTTGTATGAAGTGCTTGATCAGCTTGGGTATGTCTTCAGCCCTGTCGCGAAGGGGGGGTATTGTAATAGGGACGACGTTGAGACGGTAGTATAGGTCGTCTCTGAAGCTTCCCTGCTGAACATCTTCTGCAAGGTTGTGTGAGGTGGCCGCAATTATTCTCACATCGACCTTGCGCGTCTTCGTATCGCCCAGCCGTCTAATCTCTTCTTCCTGTAGCGCCCGAAGCAGCTTCGGCTGGAGTGCGGGAGGGAATTCGCCAATCTCGTCGAGGAAAAGTGTGCCGCCGTCGGCTTCTTCAAAAAGTCCCGTCTTCGAGCTGCTTGCACCGCTGAAAGCGCCCTTGACGTATCCGAAAAGCTCGCTTTCAAAAAGCGTTTCCGGGATTGCCGAGCAATTAACGGCCACGAACGGTTTGTCTTGTCTCGGGCTCGATTTATGAATGGCGTGCGCCAGGATTTCTTTTCCAGTTCCGCTTTCCCCAACGATGAGGACAGTCGTTTTATACTCGCTGACCCGCTTCGCGAAGTTCACAACGGCCTTCATCATTTCTCCAGAATACACGAGCTCTTCGAACCCTTCTTCCTTTCCGAGCTCTTTCTTGAGGTAGAGGTTTTCAGACCTAAGGCGGTTTCTTTCTTCTATCATACGCAGTCTTAGGATGAGCTCGTCTGAGTTGATAGGCTTGTTCAGGTAATCGGTGGCTCCGTTCTTGATAGCCTCGATGGAAGTTTCGACATTACCGTAGGCCGATATCATTATTATATTTGAGCTCACTTCCCTGCTTTTAAGCTGATGAAGGAATTTTATCCCGTCCATCTCCGGCATGCGGACATCAGAAATTATGTAGGAGAACTTATTACCCTCGTCCAGGAGCTTAAGGGCTTCTAGGGGATTTGCGGTGCTCGTGACCTCGAACCCTTCCATCTCGAGTATGAGCGATAGGCTTTCCCTGACTCCCTTTTCGTCGTCCACAATCAGCACGCTATGAGGCATTGTTCGTTTCCCCTGGAAGTACTATTTTAAAAACAGTGCCTTTTCCTTGCTCGCTCTCCACGGTAATTTTGCCCGAAAAGCTCTCTATTATTCTGTGAGAAACCGCCAGACCTAGTCCTGTTCCCTTTCCCGGTTCTTTAGTTGTGAAGAATGGGTCGAATATTTTATCTATCGTATCCGGAGAGATACCACAACCGGTGTCCCGGACGGCGATCTCGACTCCGTTGCCTTCTGCCGGCCCTGAGGAGATTGTGATTGAGCCTGTTCCGTCCATTGCGTCTCTGGCGTTAAGTATAAGGTTAATAAGGACCTGGGAGAACTGATGACGGTCGACGTTGGCTCCAAGGCACTCGTCGCTCATATGGAGATTGATCTCTATGTTCTTAAGCACACCCTGGCTATTTATTATATCTATCGAATCCTCGATCATCTCTTTTATATTAACATTTCTGACCTCAAAGCTCTTCGGCCGGGAGTATTCTAGCAGCGTCCTGATTATCTTGTCGATGCGCTGCACTTCGTTTTGTATGCTGCCGAGAACTTCGTCCCTTTTCCACTCCTTATCCCCGTACCCTTTTTTAAGCGCATCCACGTAGCTGCGGATTGCAGATAGGGGATTTCCTATCTCATGGGCAATCCCTGCGGCAACCTTTCCCAGAGATGCCAGCTTCTCTGATAATATGACCTCGTTCTGAGCCGCCTGGAGAGCGGTGTGGCTTTGCTCAAGGGCGTCGTAGTTTTCCCTGAGCTTTCTCTTGCTCATTTCGATTTCAATATACATTTTCACGAGGGACAGGTACAGCTGGTTTATTTCTTGAACCCATCCCAGGTTTTCGGCTGCCGGGGGCTTTCCGGCCGCTATGTCCTCTGTGGATTTGATGAGCTGCTGGATCGGCCTGACAATCCTCCTTGAAAGCAGGTAAGAGCCGAATAAGGCGATTATTGTCAAATCGAGGACAATCCAGAGGGCGATGTACCTGTGTCCCACGAGAATACTCTTTTTTATCGACCCAAGGGGCTGGTAGATGTAGATAAAGCCGCCTTTGCCGCCCCCCGTATTGAGAGGGGCTGCGTATTTTAGGCCTTTGTAATATATAAAGGGTAGGAAACTGTACCCTTCTTCGTTAATTACGGTGCTTCCATTGTGGATGACGTCCATGATTATGGGGTCTGTGATGTGCTCGGGCTTATCCGTTTCGCCCACTTCGAAGGACACCCTTGTTCTCGAATCCGACACAACCCCCCAGGCGCCGGGCTCGAGGACATCGCTCAGGAACTCAACGGCTTTGTTAAGGTCTCTGTTGGTAGAGTAGAACGATTTGAATGATCTTATTACGGCCTTGGTTGAGTCTACCTTACCTCGCAGGGCGTATCCTTCGACGACCTTGAACGATATTATACCGATAAAGAACATCGCCACGGCGGTTATCAAAAGCAAATTAAAAAGTATCTCGACCCTTAGCCCAATCTGGCGCATCGATGACGAAGTTAAAAATAAAGAATTGTGTGCAGCGCTTCAAATTAGGAGCGCCTGTATCAACTTTACTCTCTTTTTAGAATTATACCAACTAAAAAATGAAGCTGATTCCACCTGTAAAGCAGTATAGAGCCGCAGCAAATGATAGAAAAGGTCCGAAGGGGATAGCCCTTTTCATGCCGCTTTGTTTGTTTATCATCAGGGCAGCTCCCACGAGTGTTCCCAGTAGGGAGCTCAGAAGGACGATAAACAGCAGGCTCGTCACCCCCAGAAAAGCCCCTACCATCGCAAGCAGCTTCACGTCTCCCATGCCCATGCCTTCGCGCTTTCTTATGACTTCGTACATAAGTCCGATCAGCAGCAGCACACCCCCTCCGATCATTATTCCCAGAATTGAGTTGAGGGCGGGGAATTGCTCTACGACGTACAGGGTGTTCATGATACCGATTTCCCCCACGAGTATCCTTAACTCCCCCCAATCGGTTCTGAGCAGGGCTAATATAAGCCCTAGTGCGATTCCCGGGTAAGTGATAACGTTCGGGATGATCCAATGCTCCAGATCGATAAACGTAATCACGATTAGTGAGGGCAGGAGGATCAGATACAGCAGCGTCTCGACCGACAGGCCGAATTCATAAACCGTGAGAGCAAACACACAGCCCGTGAGCGCTTCAATTATGGCGTAACGCGGGGAGAATCCCGCTCCGCACGACCTGCACCTTCCTCGAAGCAGCAGGTAGCTCAGTATGGGCACGTTGTCGTAAAACCTGATGGGGATGTTGCAGGTGGTGCAGTGCGAGGGAGGCAGGATGATCGACTGCTTCCTTGGAAGTCGGTAGATGCACACGTTCAGGAAACTACCGATAATTGAGCCCAGGACGAAGGCGAACAGGATGAAAAATGGGGGGACGTCGGACAATATCAGTTCTTCCCGGTGCGCAAGTGGTAAGTATAGCTTAAGGGGCTGGGCAAATTAGTTTCTTTAGATAAGAATTCGTCTATTGCTTGAGTAAAATTGGAGTGTGTAATCTTCACAGCACCTTTTTGCCTGTCCAGATACTTTCGTATGGCGAAAATGGATGCGCGCTGGCACAAAAGCTCGATATCGGCTCCGGTAAGCCCCTTTGTTTTGGCTGCGATTTCCTTGAGTTTGACGTCCCTTGCAAGGGGCTTGTTTGCTGTGTGGATTTTTAAAATCTTATAGAGCGCGTCCTGGTCTGGGTAGGGGATTTCAAGCGTTAGGTCGAACCGGCCCGCCCTTAGCAGCGCGGTGTCGACTATGTCCAGTCTGTTAGTGGCAGCAAGCACAAGCACGCCCCTCAGCTCTTCTATGCCCGCCATCTCGATTAGTAGCTGGCTTACCACCCGCTCGGACGCGTTAGTGTTGTCGCTGCTTTTTCTGGACGGCGCCAGGGCGTCGATCTCGTCGAAAAACAGTATGCAGGGCGCCACCTGCTTTGCTTTCTTGAAAACTTCCCTCACGGCCTGCTCCGACTCGCCGAAGTATTTGGAAAGCAGCTCTGAGGCTTTGACTGATATGAAATTCACACCGCTTTCATGGGCGACCGCTTTGGCAAGCAGCGTTTTACCCGTGCCGGGTGAGCCGAACATAAGCACACCCTTGGGAGGCTTTGTGCCGGTGTCCTTGAACAGGTTTTTGTGTTTGAGCGGCCAGATCGCGGCTTCGGTGAGACGCTGTTTTACGTCTGTTAAGCCGCCTATGTCGTCCCATGTCGTTTTCGGGATCTCGACGAATATCTCTCTCACCGCAGAGGGCTCGACCTCGCGCAGCGCTTCGAGGAAATCGTCCATAGCTACGGTTAGCGAGGCGATTTCATCCGGAGGGAGCATGCCGTCTTCGGAGCTCGTGTTCTGAAGCGCCTTCCTTAGCGAGAGCATGGCGCCCTCGCGGCACAGGTTGTCGATGTCGGCGCCCACGAAGCCGTGTGTGATGTCGGCGAGGTGACCTAAGTCGACGTCGTCTGTAAGGGGCATATGTGCGGTGTGGATTCGCAGTATTTCGAGCCTGCCCTCTCTGTCGGGCACGTCCAGGGTGATCTCCCTGTCGAACCTTCCCGGGCGCCTTAGGGCGGGGTCGAGCTGTGAGGGGAGGTTCGTGGCTCCGATTACTATCACTTTGCCCCTGTCCTTAAGCCCATCCATGAGGGCTAGGAGCTGAGACACCACCCTCTTCTCTACGTCGCCTGAGACCTTCTCTCGCTTGGGGGCGATGGCGTCCAGTTCGTCGAGAAAGATTATGGAGGGCTGAAGTTTGGCGGCGTCGTCGAACAGGCTCCTGAGCTTGGCTTCGCTCTCGCCGTAGAATTTCTGGATCACCTCCGGGCCGTTAATCACCTGAAAATAAGCGTTGGTCTCGGCCGCCACCGTTCTTGCGAGCAGCGTCTTGCCGCTTCCCGGAGGCCCGACCAATAAAACGCCCCGCGGCGGGTTGATGCCGAGCCTGTCGAAAACCTGCGGGCTTTTGAGCGGAAGTTCCACCATCTCGCGTATTTTCATTATCTGCTCCTTAAGACCGCCGATTAGCTCGTAAGAAATATTGGGGGATACGCTAAGGCCGACGGGCAGCTTGCGGAGCTCGATTTTGGTTGTCGAGCGGACTACTACGGCGTTTGCGGGAATTGTGCCGAGCACGTGGAATTCTTCGCTCCTTGCGCCGTTCAGCGGGATACTGACCCTGTCTCCTGCCGTCAGTGGGTATCCGTTGAGACGGTTGACTAGGAACAAGCTGTCGTCAATAGTATATAAGATTTCGTCCTTTATGGGCGCTAACACAACTTTGATAGCGTTATTGGACTGGATTTTTTTCACATTGACCAGGTCGTCCGTTCCGACCTTCGCATTGGTTCTGGTTATGCCGTCAATCTGAATGGCGGACTGTCCGCAGCAGGACTCCTCAAGGGGCATCACTCTCGCTGCGGTTTGTTTCTTTCCTGATATCTCGATAAGGTCCCAGTTGTTGACGCCGAGAGTCCGCATGTCCTCCGGGTCGAGCAGGGCGAACCCTTTACCCGCTTCTTCAACCGGAATTTGATCTATTTTTAGACACAGCATCTTACTTTACTCCTATATCACATATTACAGCCAGCACAAATTCCGGTCAAGAAACCATACGCCTGAACTTAGAGATTCATTGATGCGAAAGGGGTGGCCGCAGTCGAGCTCAGGGCCGCTTGGTGGGGTTGTTTCCGAAAACCATGGATTCGACCTCGGGAGATTCCAGAGAAAGCTTCATCTCCACTTCCCTATTGAACCGGCGAATCCATGAGGCCGTCTTTTCATACACGTCTATGCGCTGGAACTTTAAATAGCGGTACTTGCCGTCGGGCGAGGGGAAAAGCTCGCCGAGCAGTACGGGGCTTGTGGGGAACCGTTTTCTCATGACCTCAATTAGCTGCTTGTGAACCTTGGGGGTGCCAAGTGAAATGTAGTCTATCATGGAGGGATTAAGTACTGCAAAGATCTGCTCTATCATTGTTTTGTATTCCACCTCCCAACCCTCAAACACTAGGATTGGGTCGAGCCTCACTCCCACCGTGTACCCGGCGTCTTGGCACTTCCTGGCGGCTTCGAGCCTTTCGCTCAAGCCGGGGGTTTTATGCTCTATCGCACGCGCCACCCGCTCGGGGCTGAGCGTCCACGACGGCACTACGTTCGGAGGCGGGTTTGGTATTGAGGTCAGGCCCTCGACGTTTGTGCTCTTCGTCCTGAACTCGATTGTGCCGTTGGGGTAGCGGGCGAATAGGGCTGCGGCTTCGGTCGAGAACCCCGTAAGAGGGTCGAAAGCCAGGGCGTCCGAGACCTCTCCGACATGGAAATAGGGCTTCGGGTGCGCGATCAATACATCTTCCATCTCCTCGAGAGCCCTGTCGCGGTTGACGAATATCACGGGCACCTTCGTCTGGAAGTAGTACTGCAAATAGCAGTATTCGCAGTCGTATTTGCAGTCCATCTCGTGGAACAGGTAGTACTCGCCCTCCTCCATCCTGCCGATGCTCTTCAGCATCCCGCCCTTGTTCACGGCAAGGGCGAGTGAGTTTTTGTCCTCCTCGGCTTTCTGCGGGAGGGATTTGGAAGAGCCGATGGATTTGTAGTCATCGACGGTAATTACGGGTGTGGAGGGCAGCTTCCCCAATATCCTTTCGGTCAGGGGATGGGTCAGCACGCTTTTTTCGACGTAGAGTTTTTCAGGAACGCTCATTTCTGTGTCCGGTGTCTGTAGCCGGTTGGTGTTGTTAAGTGATCCAAATATAGCATTCTTATTTCGGGGCATGTTGTCGGTTCACCGCTGAGAACGCAGGTCACGGCGGGCTTTATGTCCTGTAGTCGGCATTAAGGGTTATGTAGTCGTGGGTGATGTCGCTCGTGAGCACGTGAGCGGTCGAGCTTCCCGATTTGATGTCGAGCGTTACCGTAAACTCCGGTTTCTTGAACACGCGGCCTACTACGCTTTCTTCAAGAACCTGCGCCCCGTTTTCGACCACCTTATGCTCATCGAAGTACAGGTCTACCCTCGAAGGATCAAATTCCACTCCTGCGGCGCCCGCAGCGGCGACGAACCTGCCCCAGTTGGCGTCTTGGCCATAAAGCGCCGTTTTGACGAGCAGGGACGTACCCATTGCCCGTGCTATCTTTTCTGCGTCTGTAGGGCTCGCCGCACCTTTGACCACGATTTTTACCACCTTAGTAGCCCCCTCGCCGTCACGCACAATCATAGTGGCGATCTCTGTGTTCAGCTCGATGAGCAGCTCCAGTAGCTGGGTGTAATCCCCTCCGCTCTCTTTGAGGGGGCTGTTGCCAAGCGCGCCGTTTGAGAGTATGAGCGCAGTGTCGTTCGTCGAGATGTCGCCGTCCACTATGATCTTGTTATAAGACTCCTCCACCACGGTTTTGAGGGCCGTTTTGAGGGCTGACGGCGCTATATCGATGTCTGTCAGAGTGAACGAGAGCATGGTGGCCATGTTGGGGGCTATCATCCCCGCGCCTTTCCCTACTACGGAGACCGTGCCTGTTTTGCCTCCGATTTTAGTTGTAGAGCTTGTGAATTTGGGGAATCCGTCAGTTGTAGTGATGGCGCGTGCGAAGTCCTCCAGCCCGTCTTCTCTCAAGGACGATACGAGGGCGGGTACGGCCTCTTTTATTTGCTTCATGGGCAGCGGGACGCCTATAACACCGGTTGAGGACGGGATTACCAGGGAGGGATCGATGCCGAGCTCCACTGCGACGGCTGCCGCCGTTTCCTCGGCGTCCAGTGTGCCCTGCTGGCCGGTACAGGCGTTTGCGTTGCCGCTGTTTACGACCACGGCCTGACACAGCCCGTTGCGTATCCTGCCCATGCCTAGAACTACAGGGGCGGCTTTGACTACGTTGGTCGTGAAGACGGCCGCCGCCCTTGCGGGGGTTTTCGAATAAAGGAGGCCGAAGTCGTCATGACCGCTGTCCTTTTTTATTCCCGCCGATACCGCGCCCGCAAGGAAGCCGGGAACTGTGTTCATAACAGCAGCTCCTCGAGAAAACTAAGTGACTTGTACCGTCTTTCCGTATAACGCTGTGTGAACTCGATTAGGAATTTTATGTTCTCGATCGTCTCTTCCTTGCTCCCGGGGCTTATTTCGCGCCGGGGACTGTATCCTGACAGCGCAAGGATTTGCAGCTGGAAGTCCAGGATCGCTTTCAGGGGGCTTTCGCCCTCATTCAGGCTTGCGAGGGTGCGGTTAATGAGGTCGAAGATGCCCTCGTCAGGGTCTTCGTAGGGCGTCAGCACGTCCAGGGTCTCGAGTACGAAGCTGCCCCAGGAAAAGAGCTTCAGGTTATCCATTAACGAGCCGAATACATTCTGAATGAGGCATTCTTCGAGGACGGGCATCCCGCGCGGTCTTGTGTTGAGCCCGACCTTCAGTAAAACGAACCGCTCCAGCCTGCCGCCGAAGCGCTTCACGCTCTTTTTTGCGTTCTTTGCCACGGCGCTCAGCTTCCCGTAATCCCTGGTGAAGAGCTCCACTATGTAGTCGGCCTCGCCGTGGGGATATTTCCTTATTACAAAAGCGTTTGTGGAGTTCATAGGACAATATTATGTTTTAAAAGAGGAGCATTGCAATAAACAGGAAGATGGTCGAGCCGAATATGTCGTTCGACATCGTCACGAACGGGCTCGAGGCCACGGCGGGGTCAAACCTCATTTTGTACAGCAGGAAGGGGGTGATGACGCCCGTGAACGTCGTGGCGAGCGTGGCGGTGGTTATAGCGATGAAAATGGCCACCGAGAGCATCAGCACCTGCGGCTCACTCATGCTGATTATATAGCCCACGACGGCAGCTACGGCGCCCGAAGTTATGCCGAGCGACAGACCCAGTTTAAGCTCCGAGGTCATCACCTTAAGCATCTGGCTGGGGGTGATGGAGCCCATTCCAAGGCCCCTGACGACAATAGTGGTGGCCTGGATGCCGACGTTTCCCCCCGTGGCCATGATAACCGGCATGAAAGCGGCCAGTATGACCAGTTTTTCGAGGGTGGGTTTAAAGTGGTGCACGATTATAAAGGCTATTATCAGTTCACCCACAAGCCCGAGAAGAATCCACGGAATTCGTGACTTCACCCTGACGAACGTGGGTGTGTAGATTGGATGGGAATAATCGGCCACACCTGCGAGGTGGAGAATGTCTTCGGATGCCTCCTCAGTAATTACGTCTATCACGTCGTCTGCTGTGATGCGGCCGAGCAGCTTGCCGTGGTCATCAACCACTGGAAGCGACATAATGTCGTATTTTTTCACGATGTCGGCCACCTCTTCCTGGTCGATATAGGGCGTCACGGTTGCCTCGACTTCCTCCATGATGTCCTTTATCACAGTAGTGTGGCTCGATAGTATAAGCTGCTTGAGCGGAGTGTGGCCGCAGAGCCTGTCGTGTTCGTCCGTAACGAATATTTCGTAGAAGTCCTCCACTTCGTCGGCAATTAGCCTTATCCAGTCTATGGTCTCGCGCACGGTATAGGTGTCTTTGACGCTAACCAGCTCGGTCTGCATGAGGCCCCCCGCGGTGTCTTCGGGGTATTTGAGGAGGGTCTCGACCTCTTTTAGCTCTTCGGGGCTTAGGATAGAGAGGACTTGCTGCGCTACAGTCTCGGGAAGCTCGGAGATTAAATCGGCTATGTCGTCGGAGTCCATCTCCTCGGCAATTTTGGCAATTTCAGATGGACTTAAATACTCCAGTATCTCGTGCCGCAGCTCTGAGTCGAGCTCAAGCAATACTAAAGAGCGCGTTTCGGGCACTAGGGAGTTAAGCACGCCTATCCTCTCATCAAGATCGAGGTCGGGGAATATCCCTGCGATAGCGGAGGGGTGCTCCTGGCCAAGTATAGACTTGACGGCCCCTGTTTCTCCCTTCTTTAAGTTGCTCGATACAAGCTCAATAAGCTCTTTGTTTTCCATTGCAACACCTTGTTTCTTCGACCGCAGGGGCGACTATCGGGTCGTGTTAAGAATTAACCGATTTAAAGAACACCCCCTTTAGCTGGGCTATTCAATCTCGTTATTTTTTTGGGCTGTCACCTCGCAGGCCGAAGCGGTAAAAAAGGGTATTTTAAAGCACCGGGATTAAAAGTAAAGCTGAACGGAGACACCGTACCTGCCTTCTGGCCTTTGGGGTAAGCAGGCAGTATTCATTAATGATTCAGGCGCTCCGGGCAGCCGTTGATTGTTCGAGAATTCGGCCCGTTTCTACCACAAGAGTGTCAATGCCATTGCCCGTGAGGGCTGAGACCGGGATAATTTCTATTCCCAATTCCGAAAAGCGCGTCTCTATCTCATCTAAATTGTCTTTGCCCTCTTCCATGTCAATTTTATTCCCTGCGACAATCTGGGGTTTGCTCTCGAGCCCGTGGCCGTAATAGCTGAGCTCATGGTTGATGGAGTTGTAGTCCTCAACGGGGTCTCGACCGCTAAATTGTGAGATGTCGACGAGGTGTATCAGCAGGCGTGTGCGCTCGATGTGTTTAAGGAAAGTCACCCCCAGCCCAGAGCCTTCATGTGCCCCTTTTATCAGGCCGGGAATGTCCGCCACAACGAACGATTTGCCCTCGCCGTAGCTCACCACGCCCAGGTTCGGCACGGTCGTGGTAAACGGGTAGTCGGCTATCTTGGGCCTTGCGGCGGAAATTCGCGAGATAAGGGTGGACTTTCCGGCGTTGGGCAGTCCCACTATGCCCACATCGGCAAGCAGTTTCAGCTCAAGGAGGATGGTTTTCTCCTCTCCCTCTTCTCCGGGCTGGGCGTGCTTCGGCGCTCGGTTGGTCGACGTGGCGAACCTGGCGTTCCCCTTCCCACCCCTTCCTCCGGGTGCCACAACGAGTGTTTGGCCTTCCTCGGTGAGGTCGCCTATTACTTCTCCGCTCCCCATGTTCTTTACCAGAGTGCCGACCGGAACGGGAATCAATAACTCCGGGCTGTTTTTGCCGTGCTGGTTCTTGCCCCTTCCGTGCTCTCCTCTTTTAGCCTTGTAGTGCTGCTTGTAGCGGTAGTCCAGCAGGGATGACATGTTTCCCCTCGCCACGATAATGACCTCCCCGCCGTTTCCGCCGTCCCCTCCGTCGGGCCCGCCCCTAGGGACGTACTTCTCCCTCCTGAAACTCACGCAGCCGTTCCCGCCGTCTCCCGACCTGACGTATATTTTCGCTTCGTCTATGAACTTTACCATCTGAGCTTTCGCTTGGTCCGGGATGTTTG
>JADFKM010000036.1 GCA_022564935.1 Candidatus Dadabacteria bacterium | reverse complement strand
ACGCATACCAAGCATATCAGAGGCAGTTCGACCCACTTCAGCCGGGTTGTCCGCAAGCCTGACCCCTCCTTCCTTCCCTCTGCCTCCGGCATGAATCTGTGCTTTAACCACAAACTTCTCCGCATTTAAGTCCTTTGCAATCTGCTCTGCTTCATCGGGGGTAAAAGCCACCCTGCCCGCGGGAACGCTCACTCCGTACTGCGCCAATATAGCCTTGGCCTGGTACTCGTGGATATTCAACTTCGCACTTCCTCCTGATATTCCATCTATATTCCCCCCTGCTATACTCCCCCCTGTTTTCCCCCTATTTCCCCGCCAGTTTACGTAAGATCCACAGTAGCGGATCAAAGAACCTGTCCGCGACCCTTTCCTTAAGGGGGATAATCGCATTATCCGTGATTTGTATGTTTTCGGGACATACCTCGGTGCAGCATTTAGTAATGTTGCAAAAACCCATTCCCCCGTCACCATTCAACAACTCGGTTCGGTCTACCGTATCGAGGGGGTGCATTTGGAGCTCAGCTATTTTTATCATATAACGGGGGCCGAAAAAGCTGTCTTTCCTGTCATGGGTTCTCAGCACATGACATATGTTCTGGCACAAGAAGCACTCAATACACTTGCGGAACTCCTGTATACGGTCTATGTCTTCTTGATACATCGTCAATTCGCCCTCGGGAGGGGCAAACGGCGGAATCCGTTTCTCAATCTCATAATTCCAGGAAACGTCGGTAACAAGGTCTTTTATCAAAGGGAAGGTTTTCATCGGATATACTCTGACGGGCTCCTCTAAAGGCAGGCTGTCCATACGCATTTTGCAGGTAAGCCCCAGTTTCCCGTTTATCTCTGCGCTGCAGGAGCCGCATTTGGCCGCTTTGCAGTTCCAGCGAACGGCCAGGTCGCCGGCGTAATTGGCCTGTATGTAGAGGAGGGCGTCGAGCACGACCATGCCTTCCTGAACGGGCACTGTGTACTCCTTTTCTTCTCCGCCCTGATGAGCTTCTCCGCGAAATACCATTATGGTAGCCTCAGCCATCTATTTGACCTCCGTAAACAGCCTTTTGAGCTCGTCGGGCATTTCAGGCAGCGGCGATGTATCCACCTTCATTTCATCTCCGTGCTTGCATATGACCGTGTTTACCTTGCCCCAATTCTCGTTATCGCTGTCTGGATAGTCCACACGGCTGTGTGCTCCGCGGCTTTCCTTGCGAAGGAGCGCCGTCCTGCCGATAGCCTCCGAGACAATCAGCATGGATTTAAGGTCTCTGCAAAGGTGCCACCCGGGGTTGTATATCCGGGAGCCCTCGATCGTGAGCACCGAGGCTTTTACCCTGAGCTTTGCGAGCTCTTCAATGCCCTGCTGGAGCCTCTCTTCAGTCCTGAACACGCCGAAATAAGCCTGCATTATATCCTGAAGTTCCTGATGAATCGTATAGGGGTTCTGACCTCCTGTGTTCTCAAAGGGAGCTAAAAGCTCTTTTTCATTAAGCTCTATCTGCGATTCGTCGATCTTCAGCGAGCCGGCATCGACCCCCTTGGCGTACTCGGCCGCTCCCATGCCAGCGCGACGGCCGAACACCAGAAGGTCTGAGAGCGAATTGCCGCCTAGACGGTTCGAGCCGTGCATGCCTCCGGCCACCTCTCCGGCGGCAAAAAGGCCCGGCACCGTGCTCCGTCCCGTCTCCGCTTCAACACGAACGCCGCCCATGATGTAGTGGGTCGTGGGGAACACCTCCATCGGGGCCTTTGTAATGTCTATATCCGCAAAGTCCATGAATTGATGGTACATGCTCGGAAGCTTTCTCTTCACAATTTCTGAGTCCTTGTGCGATATGTCCAGGTAAGCGCCGCCGTGGGTGCTCCCGCGTCCCTCCTGAACTTCGGTGTATATAGCGCGGGCGACGACGTCGCGTGTGGAGAGCTCCATATTCTCCGGGTCGTATTTCTCCATAAACCTCTGCCCTTCAGAATTCCTTAGGATACCGCCCTCCCCTCTAACGGCCTCGGTCACGAGTATACCCTTGACGCTAGGGGGCCAAATCATCCCGGTAGGGTGGAACTGCACGGCTTCCATATCTATTAGCTCGGCGCCTGCGCTGTAAGCCAAGCACTGTCCGTCTCCGGTGTATTCCCACGAGTTCGAGGTGACCTTGTATATCTTGCCGATGCCTCCCGTGGCAAGAACAATTGCCTTGGTCGGAAACACCACGAACTTACCGCTCTCCCTCCAGTAGCCCATGGCGCCCGCCACGCGGTCTCCGTCCTTTAATATATCGGTAATAGTGCATTCCATATAGACGTCGATTCCGGAGTGAACTCCCTTGTCCTGGAGGGTGCGTAACATCTCGAGGCCCGTGCGGTCTCCCACGTGGCAAAGCCTCTTCCAGGTGTGGCCTCCGAAGGCGCGCTGCATGATCCTGCCCTCTTTCGTGCGGTCGAACAAAGCGCCCCATCTCTCAAGCTCCTTCACCCTGTCGGGCGCTTCCTGGGCATGGAGCTGCGCCATGCGCCAGTTATTGAGCATCTTGCCTCCCCTCATCGTATCGCAGAAATGGGTCTCCCAGTCGTCACCGGCATCCACGTTGGCAAGCGCCGCGGCTATCCCCCCCTCGGCCATGACTGTGTGGGCCTTTCCGAGCAGGGATTTGCATACGAGCCCGACGGAGGCTCCCTGCGCCGAGACCTCAATCGCCACGCGAAGGCCTGCGCCCCCTGCGCCTATGACGATCACGTCATGGGTATGAGTTTCATACATCTCCATCATATAAACCTCACATCTTGTATTGCCCCGGATGCTACAAGGCGCACATACAGGTCGGTTAAAGAGACCACTATCAAGCTGAACCACGCCCAGAACATGTGATGCTCGTTAAAACCGCTCACAGCTTTCCACAGCATGAACCGTGTGGGGCATTTCGAAAAAACGTTAAGCTTCCCGCCAATCATGTGACGGAACGAATGACACGACAGCGAATACATGGTGAGAAGAGCCGCATTTAAAAGCAGGACAATGGAGCCCACGCCGACGCCGAACTTCTCATCGAAAACGAAGGCCTTAAACGCGTCATACCAGAGAAATACGAGCACAACTCCGGCTGCGTAGAAAAAATAACGGTGCAGGTTCTGGAGTATCAGCGGGAACCTCGTCTCCCCACAGTACTCCCCCGGCTTCCCCCTATCTACGGCACAGGCGGGGGGGCTCAAGACGAACGAGCGGTAATACGCCTTCCTATAGTAGTAGCACGTAAGCCTGAAGCCTCCGGGGGCCCATAGAATAAGAATCGCGGGGGACAGAGGCCACCAGTCCAAGAGCAGGAGCGGGGAGTACAATGGGGAAAGGTAAGGCTCTGCGAGGTAGTACTGGTTCTCAATAATTCTCCAGGTCGTATAGACCACAAAAGCGCTGAGCATCACGAAAGTCACAAGGGGAGCCACCCACCAAGCGTCGGTTCTCAATGTCATAGAGTGCTGCACACCTGCCTGCGCCATTGCCTGCTCTCCTTAAAAATGTATGTATTGTGATCCGAACGTTAAGCCTTTATAAATACTACGGAGCTTATACAGCGCCGGGGTACATAAACAGTATTTCACAGTCAAGGGTTTTTATACTGCGCCTTACCCGCTTAAATTTCTATCAGCTCATGCACCTTGTCGCAAAGCTCTTTGACGTGGCCTGCCGAGGTGTGAAGCTCGTCTCTAACGCCGTCTTCAAGCTCTATCTCGAACACCTCTTCCACCCCTCCGGAGCCGAGCTTCACGGGAAGGCCAACAAATACTCCGTCTAAGCCGTACTCGTCCTGAGCCAGTACGCAGCACGGCAGTATCTTCTTCTGGTCTTTTAATATGGCCTCGCACATCTGCGCAGCCGAGGCCGCAGGGGAGTAGTAAGCGCTCCCTGTTTTAAGCAGCTTTACTATCTCCGCCCCTCCCTGGCGGGTGCGCGTTATAAGAGCCTCTACCCTTTCGGGGGGCATCAGCTCCGTTATCGGCACTCCGGCAACCGTGGTGTATTTGGCGAGGGGTACCATATCGTCTCCGTGCCCGCCGAGCACAAATGCGTGAATGTTGTCGACAGAAACCCCAAGCTCCATTGAAATGAAGGCCCTGAACCGAGCGGAATCAAGCACGCCGGCCATCCCCATGACCCTTTCGCGGGGAAAGCCGCTTACCCTGTGGGCGACGTAAACCATAGCGTCAAGGGGGTTTGAGACAACTATCAATATCGTGTCGGGAGATTTTTTAATGACTTCTTCGGTGACCTGCTTGACTATCTTCGCATTAGTGGCCAGGAGGTCGTCTCTGCTCATCCCGGGCTTTCTGGGAATACCGGAAGTGATAACCACTATGTCGGAGCCTGCGGTATCGTCATACCCGTTAGCTCCTGTTATGCTCACATCATATCCAACGACCGGGGCCATCTCCATAAGGTCGAGCGCCTTACCCTGGGGCATGTCCTCAACGATATCCACCATCACTACGTCCCCAAGCTCCATCTCCGCAAGCCTGAGAGCCGTGGTGGCGCCGACGTGGCCAGCTCCTATGACGGAAATTTTAGCTCTGCTCATCTTCTCCCCTCCTAAACTCTGCTTAATTTAATAGGTCTTAAACAAATTGATCCATGTTCTTTACGATGGTGTCTGCGAACTCCGAGCACTTGAGCAATGTGGCACCGTCTATCAGCCTCTCCAGGTCATAAGTTACGGTTTTTTCCATTATCGTCCTCCCCATCGCCTTCACTATAAGGTCTGCGGCCTCTTTCCATCCCATATACTCGAGCATCATTACCCCCGAGAGGATCAAGGAGCCGGGATTGACCTTGTCCTGGCCCGCATACTTGGGAGCCGTGCCGTGGGTGGCCTCGAACACAGCGTAGAAGTCGCCTATATTGCCTCCCGGCGCGACGCCGAGACCCCCGACCTGAGCGGCGCAGGCGTCGGAGAGATAATCGCCGTTGAGGTTGGTAGTGGCTATGATATCGTAGTCAGATGCCCTCGTGAGGACCTGCTGGAACATGCTGTCTGCGATCCTGTCCTTGATGAGGAGCCTGCCTTCGGGCTGCTTGCCGCCATGCTTATCCCACATCTCGTCCTCAGTAACCGTCACATCGGGGAACTCGTCCTCGGCAACCTCGTAGCCCCACTCCCTGAACGCCCCTTCGGTGAACTTCATGATGTTTCCCTTGTGCATGAGGGTTACACTCCTGCGGTTGTTCTCGAGGCCGTATTTGATAGCCTTTCTGACAAGCCTCTTCGTACCGAAAATACTGATCGGCTTTATACCTATCCCTGAGTCGGAGCGGATGCTCTTACCAAAATTGTCTTTGATGAACTCTATGAGCTTCGCGGCATCGGCGGAGCCCGATTCCCACTCAATGCCTGCATAAACATCTTCGGTATTTTCCCTGAATATCACCACATCCAGCCGCTCCGGCCTTTTTACAGGGGAAGGGGTGCCTTCTATATGCCTAACGGGGCGAACGCAGGCATAGAGGTCCAGGATCTGCCTGAGAGCCACATTGAGGCTCCTGATACCGCCGCCCACAGGCGTAGTAAGCGGGCCCTTGATGGCGACGATATACGTCCTTATATCCTCGAGAGTTTCATCGGGTAGCCAGTTCTTAGTTTTGTTGTATGCCTTCTCGCCGGCCAGGATCTCATGCCACACTATCATTCTGTTGCCGTTGTAAGCTTTGCTCACCGAGGCGTCAAAAACGGTTTGCGACGCTCTCCAGATGTCCGGCCCGGTGCCGTCCCCTTCGATAAACGGGATAATCGGGTTGTCAGGAACATTGAGTGTTCCTTTCTCCTCATTTACGGTGATCTTTTCTCCTTCTGACATTACACACCTCTCTTTCCTTAACTATAAAACGGGACTGAATACTACATGGATTTCCGGAAAAAACAACTGCCCGGTTTGGGCAGATTTTATGCTTCACGATCCATCATCACTAACAGCGCTTGAGTGCAGACGTAGCACAATTATTCGCCTCCATTCGATCTCAACATGTCCCTTAAAACGGTCTGCAGGATTCCTGAATTAGTGAAATAGTCCACCTCAACGGGGCTATCGAGCCTGCAAATCACCTCGATTTTTTCCAGAGAGCCGCCTGAGCGCTTCATAAGTACAGTAAGCCTCTTCTTGGGCTCAAGTCCACGGGCGATCCCATCGATCGAGAACTCCTCGGTGCCGTCCATCTTCCACGTTCCGCCGTTCTCCCCCTCTGCGAACTGCAGTGGCAGGACGCCCATACCCACGAGATTGCTCCTGTGTATCCTCTCAAAACTCTCGGCAATGACGGCCTTTACGCCCAGAAGCATGGTTCCCTTGGCAGCCCAATCCCTCGAGGATCCGCTTCCGTACTCCTTACCTCCGACGACGATCAGCGGAGTCCCCCTTTCCTTATACGCCTGCGCTGCATCGTAAATGGACATGACCTGCCCATCGGGCTGGAGCTTCGTCCAGCCCCCCTCGGTTCCGGGCGCCATGAAGTTTTTAATCCTTATGTTGGCGAAAGTGCCGCGTATCATCACCTCGTGGTTGCCCCTCCTCGAGCCAAAGCTGTTGAACTCGCGCTGGCTCACTCCGCGCTGTATTAAATATTTGCCTGCCGGGCCGTCCTTTGGTATGGCCCCTGCGGGGGAAATATGGTCTGTGGTAACCGAGTCGCCGAGAAGAGCGAGCATGCGGGCCCCCTTTATGTCCTCGAGCGGGGGCGCGTCGAGTCCGAAATCTTTGAAGAACGGCGGCTCCCGTAAATAGGTAGACTCGGGGTCCCACTCGTAGAGGCTGCCCTCCGGGACCCGGAGAGCCCTCCACCTCTCATCCCCCCCGAACACCTCGGAGTACCTTTCCCTGAATATCTCGGGGTTGAGTGTTTTCTCCATCGTGCTCTTAATCTCATCGTGTGTGGGCCATATATCGCGAAGGTACACGTCCCCGCCATCTCTGCCCTTTCCAAGAGGGTCGTTGACTACGTCTATGTCGATCGTGCCCACCAGGGCATATACCACCACTAGAGGGGGTGAGGCCAGGTAGGAGAGCTTTACAAGAGGTTGTATCCTCCCCTCGAAGTTGCGGTTCCCGCTCAGCACGGCGGCCACCGTAAGGTCGCCGTCCCTCACGGCCCGCTCAACGGGCTCGGGAAGCGGCCCGCTGTTCCCAATGCAAGTGGTGCAGCCATAGCCGACCAGGTTAAACCCAAGCTTCTCGAGATACGGCATTAAGCCGGAGCTGGTCAAATACTCGGTAACTACGGCGGAGCCGGGCGCAAGGCTTGTCTTTACGGCGGGGCTCACCCTGAGGCCGGCCTCGACCGCTTTTTTGGCCAGAAGACCGGCGCCTATCATAACTGAAGGGTTGGACGTGTTCGTGCAGCTAGTGATTGCGGCAATAACGACCGATCCGTTTTTAACCTGGACTTTCTTACCCCCCAAATCTACACTTACAGCCCTGTTAATCTCCTGCTCGCTTCCATTCCTCTCCCTTATCAACGCCCCATACGAGCTTTTCAGCTCCCTGAGAGGCACTCTGTCCTGAGGACGGCTGGGCCCCGCAACAGAGGGCTCGACATCGCCCATATCGAGCTCAAGCAGGCTCGAATAAAGCGGGTCGGGCGCCTCGTCCGCCCTGAACAGGCTCTGCGCCCTGCTATACAGCTCGACGAGCTCGACGTGCATCTTTTCCCTGCCGGTGCCGCTCAGATAACGAAGGGTCTCCCCATCCAACGGGAAGAACCCCATCGTAGCGCCGTACTCAGGCGCCATGTTGGCTACCGTAGCCCTGTCGGCAAGCCCGAGCCTGTTAAGCCCCGCTCCAAAGAACTCAACGAACTTCCCGACCACTCCCTTCTGCCTCAACATCTGAGTCACCGTCAGAACGAGGTCGGTAGCGGTCACACCTTCACCGAGGCTGCCGGTCAATTTGAAGCCGACGACTTCAGGAACGAGCATGTAAAGGGGCTGGCCGAGCATGCACGCCTCCGCCTCTATTCCGCCAACTCCCCAGCCAAGAACACCGAGGCCGTTGATCATGGTGGTATGGGAGTCTGTGCCCACGAGGGTGTCCGGATATGCCGTCATTTCTCCGTCCGTCTCCGTGAGCAGAACGACCCTTGCGAGGCATTCGAGGTTTACTTGATGGACAATCCCGGTGCCCGGAGGTACGACCCTGAACTTATCGAAGGCCTTTTGCGCCCACCGGAGGAAAGCGTACCTCTCGAGGTTCCTCTCATATTCGCGCTCGACGTTTTTGCCGAACGCCTCCGGGGTGCCGAAGAAATCGACCTGGACGGAGTGGTCGATGACGAGGTCGACGGGCACGAGGGGGTTGATGCGCTCAGTGTTCCCTCCCATCCTCTCGACTACCGAGCGCATCGCGGCCAGGTCGGCCACGCATGGGACGCCGGTAAAATCCTGAAGAATAACCCTTGCGGGCTTGTAGGGAATTTCCGAAGCGTCGGAGACCGACGGCTTCCACCGTGCGAGGGATACGACATCCTCTTCGTTGACGTGGGGTGAATCCATGTTCCTGAGCGCGTTCTCAAGCAGAATACGCACAGAGAACGGCAGTGAGGATATATCCACCCCTACAGACTTTCCCAGACGCTCGAGAGAGTAGTACTTAACCTCGCCATAGCCGGTATTTAGAGTTGAGATTGTGTCAAACGGATTTTTCTCGGTCATCTCGGATCACCCATTCAATAAAGCAAATTATTGAGAATTGATCAGAAAGACACGCGCGCGGGGATAAATAAACTATATACCAGGGATACAAGCCGAATTCTAGGAAGCAGCCGCTACAATATCGGCGTTTTTCAGAGGGATAAAATATTTTGTGGGAAGCGTAACCTAAAGAGGAGGCCTTATTGTGTAACCCTTACGGGCGGAAATAAAAAAAGCGGGGGAATCAATGGGTGCTTACTCGTTTTGTTTCGCCTCTTTCTCGATGTCTCTGATCTTGTTTATCCTCTTTTCGTGCCTGCCTCCTTCGAACTCGGTACGGAGCCATACCGAAACGATCTCAAGGGCCTTCTCCTTAGGAGTGATGTTGGCTCCCAGGGTGAGCACGTTGGCGTCGTTGTGCTTTCTGCTCATAAGAGCCGTATGGGCGTCTCCGGCAAGAACCGCTCTCACGCGGGGGTACTTGTTGGCGACTATGGCCATTCCAACCCCGGAGCTGCAGACCAGTATGCCCCTCTTATACTGTCCTGAAGACACCCTTTCGGACACTTCGCGAGCAAAGTCGGGATAGTCGACCTTCTCGGTGGTGTCGGTGCCGAAATCCTCAACCTCGTACCCCAACTCGAGAACATACCTCTTCACCTCGTTCTTTAATTCCAGCCCGGCGTGGTCACAGGCAATCGCCAATGCATTCTTAGCCATCGAACTTCCTTAAGGCAATGGAGACATTCGTTCCGCCGAAGCCGAAAGAATTTGTAAGGGCGATCTTTATTTTCTCGTCCCTGGCTTCGTTCGGCACATAGTCCAGATCACACTCCGGGTCGGGATATTCCTGGTTAATAGTTGGAGGCAACACTCCGTTAACAAGCGCAAGCACTGTGAACGCGCCCTCCACGCCTCCAGCCGCTCCCAGAAGGTGCCCGGTCATCGATTTCGTAGAGCTAATAGGGATCTTGTATGCGCGGGGGCCGAATATCTCCTTGATGACCTGGGTTTCATTTGCGTCGTTGAGGGTAGTGGATGTGCCGTGGGCGTTAATGTAATCGATCTGATCGGGACTGAGCTTAGAATCTCTCAGCGCGCTCTTCACGCACCTCACGGGCCCGTCGAGAGAGGGGGCTGTGATATGATGTGCGTCGCTGCTCATCCCGTAACCCAGTACTTCAGCGTATATCCTGGCGCCGCGCTTCCGGGCGAATTCAAGCTCCTCCAGTATCAAAATCCCCGAGCCCTCCCCCATAATAAAACCGTCACGCTCCTTGTCGAAGGGCCTGGAAGCCCGCTCGGGCTCGTCGTTCCTCTTCGAGAGCACCTTCATGTTATTAAACCCGGCAATAGCCACAGGAATCAGCGGAGCCTCGGTGCCACCCGCAATCATGACATCCGCATCCCCGCGGGAAATGATCTTCGAAGAGTCCCCAATCGCATGCGCGCTTGCGGCACACGCCGTGGTAGTGCAGTTGCTCGGACCCTTAGCGTTGTAATAGATCGAAACGTAGCCCGCTGCCATATTGGCTATCATGGACGGGATGAAGAACGGAGATACGCGCGAAGGCCCCCTTTCGTGCATCTCCACCACATTTTTGCAAAAGGACTCAAGCCCCCCTATTCCGGAGCTTACAAACGTGCCCACACGCGGGGAAAGCTCCTCGGTAACTTCGAGGGATGCGTCCTCCAAGGCAAGCTTTGTTGCGGCTATCGCGAAGTGAATAAAAGGGTCGCTCCTCCTGACCTCCTTCGGCTCCATGTAATCTTGGGGGCTAAAGTCAAGGACTTCACCGGCGATCTGTGTCTTAAGGGCGGAGGGGTCGAATTTCTGTATCCTCCCTATGCCGGACTTCCCGCAGCAAAGGGTATTCCAGGATTTATCCTTACCCACGCCCAGTGGGGTAACCAGGCCGATACCCGTTATCACAACCCTTCGGTCCATATCTATTTTCGCTCCAGAACGAAATTAGCAGCGTCCATGACGGTGATTATTTTTTCCGCATCCTCGTCGGAAATCTCAAGGCCGAACTCGTCCTCCATAGCCATAACCAGCTCGACAAGGTCAAGTGAATCGGCTCCTAAGTCCTCGATAAAGGCCGCTTTAAGCTCAATTTCATCTATGGATTTGCCGAGCTGGTTTGCGACCATCTTTTTTACCTTCTCAATAATTTCGGCTGACATATCATATTCCTCCAGTGGTTATTTCCTTAGGTGTAAATTCCCCCGTTTATCCTGATCACTTCGCCCGTAATGTATGAGGCCTCCTCCGAGGCCAGAAAGGCAACCACTCCTGCAACGTCTTCCGGTGAGCCGAACCTGCCCAGCGCAATCCCCTTTAAATACTGCTCCTTAACGCTATCGGAGAGCGACCTGGTCATATCGGTATCGATAAAGCCCGGGCTGACGGCGTTAACGGTTATGCCCCTGGGGCCCAGCTCTTTCGCCACCGACTTTGTAAAGCCGATTATTCCTGATTTAGAGGCGGAATAGTTGGACTGACCGGGATTCCCCATCTCACCAATCACCGAAGTTAGGTTTATTATCCTGCCGAACCTCTGCTTCATCATTACTCTCGCCGCAATTTTTGTCGTATTAAACATACCCTTTAAATTTACAGTTAGCACTTCATCCCAATCCTCTTCCTTCATCCTTACGAGCAGACTGTCTCTATTAATCCCCGCGTTGTTAACCAGGATGTGAAGACCGCCTAGCTCACGGGCAATGGAGCTCACCTCCTCTCTCACCCGAAGGGAATCGGACACGTCAAACTGCCTTACCTGTCCGGTCGAGCCCATTGCCTCTATCTCACCAAGCACCTCCTCTGCCAGTTCCTTATTTGAGGCGTAGTTCACGACCACACTCGCCCCGCAGGAGGCCAGCTTCAAGGCCACCGCCCTGCCGATTCCCCTAGACGCCCCTGTAACAAGCGCTACTTTATCTTTGAAGTCCATTGCGCTTAATCCCCTCTATGTGCTCAGCCTTCTCAACTCCCGTTACCCTGCTCCCTTTTACCGTTCTTTTTATCAGCCCCTCAAGCACGCCTCCGGGGCCAATCTCTACAAAATCATCGACCCCGAGCTGAGACATCTTTACCACCGATCGATCCCACATCACGGGATTTGACACCTGCTCATAAAGAAGATGCTTAACTCGCGAAGAATCTGTATTCGGCTCGGCCTCGACATTCGTTACTACAGGCACATCGAGAGCGCCTACCTCCACTTCATACAGGACTTCGGAAAGCCTCTCGGCCGCCGAATTCATGAGCTTGCAATGGAAAGGGGCGCTGACGTCGAGATGTACAACCCTTCGCGCTCCCCTCGATTTTGCTATCTCTCCGGCGCGCTCGACCGCCTCTTTGTGCCCTGAGATAACCACCTGTCCCGGGGCGTTGAAGTTTGCAGGGCTCACGAAACTGCTTTCATGACATCCCTCAGCGCATATCTCGTAAATACTTGAGTCGAGGGTTCCGAGAACGGCGGCCATCGCCCCAACTCCGGGAGGCACGGCCTGCTGCATGAACTCCCCCCGCATCCTCACCACACGCACGGCATCGCCGAATCCAAGAGCACCCGTGGCCACAAGGGCTGTAAACTCCCCGAGGCTGTGCCCCGCCATGTATGAAGCGCCTAGCACAGTATGTGCCTTAAGCGCCCTGAGCGCCGCAACGCTGTGGGTCAAAATGGCTGGCTGCGCGTTGGAGGTCAGTGCCAACTCCCCAGGGTCGCCGCCAAAACAGAGCCGTGTAAGGTCGAAACCAAGAACGTCGCTCGCCTCTTCAAACGTGCGACGGGCTTCGGGAAAGGCATCAAACAAATCCTCTCCCATACCCACATACTGAGAGCCCTGTCCCGGGAATACAAATGCTATCATATAAATACACAGTCAGTTGATCACAGGTTTGCCAAGAGTCGGCGGTTTGGAAAACTCCTTCTCCATTTCGCATACCAATCGTCCTTTGGCAAACCCCTCGGCCATATGAATGGCGTTCTTCACGGCGGTGGCTTTGGAGCGGCCATGTCCCAAGATGCAAATACCGTTTATCCCCAGAAGGGGTGCGCCGCCGTACTGGTTGTAATCGAAGTTCTCGCGCACGAGGCGGTCAAACTCATCCAGCGAAGACATATATTCAAGGGACGGCCGAGCCCCTTCTCCCTCGGATAATCCTTCAATCTTTTTCATAATAAATCTGGGGAGCAGCTCGACGAAGCCTTCACCCATTTTGAGGATAATGTTTCCCACAAACCCGTCGCAAACAATTATATCCACATCTCCAAGTAGTATGTCCTTGCCTTCGACGTAACCGACGTAGTTAGTGATGTTGTTCTTGAGCAAGTTGTGAGCCTGTTTTGTAATGTCGTTTCCCTTTATATCCTCCTCTCCGTTGCTGAGAAGGCCGACGGTGGGGTTTTCCTTCTCAATGGCCGCTTTTATAAACGCGCGGCCCATCAGGGCAAATTGAAGCAAATTGACGGGCTTAGAGTCTACATTGGCGCCCACGTCAATCAACGCAGACGTGCCCTTTATGGTCGGAATAAGCGTTGCTAAAGCCGGACGCTCAACACCCGGGATCTTGCCCAGAGTAATAATGCCCGCAGCCATAACGGCCCCTGAGTGACCCATGCTGACAAAAGCTTCGGCCCTCCCGCTTTTAACCAGATTTGCAGCGACCCTTATGGAAGAATCTCTCTTCCTGAGAGCCCTCGAAAGCGGCTCGCCCATATCGATCACTTCTGTGGAATTCACTATCTCGATGCTCTCTGGTTTCTTGGCGCCCAGCTCACTCATATGAGCCCTGATATCCTCTTCCCTGCCGACAAGAATAATGGAGCTTTCGATCTCCTCCGCAGCGAGGAGCGAGCCCTCAATGACTGCCCTCGGGGCAAAATCACCACCCATAGCGTCAAGAGAGATCTTCATACCGGGGAGTTACTCCTCTTCGGCGGCCTCTTCTTTCTTATAAATTTCGCCCTTGTAATATCCGCAGCTCGGACATGCCCTGTGGGGAGGCTTAAACTCGCCGCAGTTGACGCAAAGCGACATGCCCGGGGCCTTAAGCTTGTAGTGAGACCTCCTTTTCCTTGACTTTGCTTTTGACTGTTTTCTCTTTGGAAGCGCCATAGTACTCTCCTTCGATTAAACTTTGAGGCTCTTAAGCGCCTCAAACCTTGGGTCGACCCAATCGCTGCCGCAGCCGCATTGCGTTTCATTCAGGTTCGCCCCGCACTCAGGGCACAAGCCCCTGCACTGCTCAGCACAGAGGACCTTCAAGGGCAAATCCCTGACTATTACCTCACGCATGTAATCACCCAGGTCTATCTGCTCTCCTGAGTATGCCTCATAGTCGGTGCCCGTTTTACAATCTACATCGACACCGATGTTAACTTCGGGCGACAGCACCAAATGCACCCTGGGGCTGATCTTCAATTCCACCGGACTCAAACACCTCGAGCATGGGAACAGGACGGAGTATAATAGCTCACCATCCACCGTTACATATCCCGTCCCCTTCGAAATCCATAGGTCGAAGCTAAGCTCGGAGGTGATGCGGACATCTTCTCCTTCGGTGAAAAGCTCCGGGATGTTGTGCAGCCAATTTGGCTCTCTGCTTGTTACCAGGTGCAAACCTGAATCCAGTATCTCAGACAATTTTATCTTCATTGCAATAAGCCGCGCAAACTGAAATGAACATTTTAATATAATATAACTTCAGTGATTTGCAAGTTCGAAGCAAGCAGTAGACTACACGAGATGGCATGCCACATAGTGGCTGCCTCCCACGTCCCTTAGAACCGGCACTTCTACACTGCACCTCTCCTCGGCGATGGGACACCTCGTGTGGAACCTGCAGCCTGATGGAGGGTCGATAGGGCTGGGGATATCGACCGATATTGCAAAAGTCTTCTTTTTTGCCCCGGGCTTCGGGATGGGAATGGCGGCCAGAAGCGCCTGCGTGTAGGGATGCAGCGGGCTCCGGTACAACTCGTCGCTTCCCGCCAGCTCCACCACAACGCCCAGGTACATAACGGCCACCCTGTCGCTTATGTGGCGCACGACCCGCAAATCATGCGATATGAACATGTACGTTAGCCCGAACTCCTCCTGAAGGGAAAGGAGCAGGTTTATAATCTGCGCCTGTACCGATACGTCAAGGGAGGAGACCGGCTCGTCGCAGACAACAAACCGAGGCCTAACAGCGAGCACCCTTGCGATTGCGATCCTCTGACGCTGCCCGCCGCTGAACTCATGTGGGTAGCGGGAAAGGGAGTCTTCCCTCAGTCCCACGACCTCAAGGATACGCCTTATCTCATCAGTCCTTTCCGACTTAGGGACCACGTTGTGGATATAGAGCCCCTCTCCTACTATGTCCTCTACCTTCATGCGGGGGTTAAGGGAGCCGTATGGGTCCTGAAAAATAATCTGCATATCGCGCCTGAGGGGGCGAAGCTCCCTTGAGCTCAGGGGAGTTATATCACGTCCGTTAAAAAAAATCCTGCCCTCTGTGGGATCGTAAAGCTTTAAAATGGTCTTGCCAAGAGTGGTCTTCCCGCACCCGCTCTCGCCCACCACACCCAGGGTCTCCCCTTCGACGATGTCGAGATCAACGCCGTCTACGGCCTTAACGTAGCTCTTAACTCTTGAGAACACCCCACTCTTGACGGGGAAATACTTCTTGATATTTTCAGTCTTTACGATTTGTTGATTATCCATTTACGACCTCAACACCACCTCCTCCGCCCTGAAACACGCCGATTGTCCACCGCCGTCCACTGCACGCAGGAGGGGGTCTGAAGCCCTGCATTGCTCTACGACAAGCGGACACCTGTCCGCAAATCTGCACCCCTCTGGAAACTCGCCTAAAGCAGGCACCACTCCGGTAATCGAGCTGAGCCTTTCCTTTCTCTTTTTCTCCAAACCGGGAATGGATTCCAGCAGGCCGGCGGTGTAGGGATGGCGTGGGCTCGAGAACAGCGCTTCCGTGAGACCGTGCTCCACGACCTTGCCCGCATACATCACATACACCTCATCGGCCACCTCGGCCACAATGCCCAGGTCGTGGGTGATGAGCAGCACACTCATCCCTAGGCTTTCCTTCAATTCTCCGATCAAATCCAAAATTCCGGCCTGTATGGTCACATCGAGGGCCGTGGTGGGCTCGTCGGCTATCAGGAGCTCCGGGCCGCACGCCAGGGCCATAGCGATCATGACCCTCTGGCACATACCCCCGCTCAGCTCGTGCGGATAGCTCCTGAACCTCGTTTCGGGAGCGGGGATCTTAACGAGATTGAGCAGTTCAATCACTCGCTCCTTCTCCTGGGATTTGGACACCGCCTCATGTGCCCTTATCGTCTCTCCTATCTGGTCGCCCACCGTAAAAACGGGGTTTAGGGAGCTAACAGGCTCCTGAAAGATCATCGATATCTTAGCTCCCCTAATCCGCCTCAGCTCTCCCTCGCTCAATTCCAAAAGGTTCACACCGTTAAAAAGTATCTCCCCCGATTCAATCCTTCCGGGGGGGTCGGGTATCAGTTTCAATATCGAAAGGGCAGTAACAGTCTTGCCGCAGCCACTTTCCCCCACGATGCTAACGCTCCTGCGCTTAGGCACGGAAATGCTTACCCCACTCAGGGCCTCGAGACGGCCCCTGTCGGTTGCGAATGAAACGCTGAGTCCCTTTACCTCGAGTAGATTTTCCATCTCCGGCTCTATTCCTCTCTATACTCTCTGTATTGCGCTGCGCCCTCTTAAATCGATAAAACACACCCTATATAGCCCACGCTGCGGAACTCGCACCGCTTAGAACCCCCTGCCTTTGAGCCTCGGGTCGGAAGCGTCTCGGAACCCCTCCCCCACCAGATTAAACGACGTCACGGTAATAAAGATCGCAAGTCCCGGAAATAGAACGAGCCACCAGGCAAAATCCACGTACTTCTTCGACTGCGAAAGCACGTCTCCCCAGCTCGGCTGAGGGGGCGGGACGCCGAATCCCAGGAAGCTGAGGGCCGATTCCACAAGCACCGCTCCCGCAACGCCGAAAGTGGCTGAGACCAATACCGGGGCGATGCCGTTTGGAAGCATGTGTCTCATCATCACCCTGAGGTCACCTGCTCCGAGAGCCACCGCCGCTTCCACGTATGCGTTTTTCCGGAGCCTTAGGAACTCTCCCCTTACCAGCCGGGCTATACCCGTCCACGATGTGGCCCCGATAACTATCATGATATTGTATATGCTCGGGTTGCGGAATGCGAGAATTGTAAGGATGAGAAAGAAGACCGGGAACGTCATCATCACCTCAAAGAGCCTCGAGACGATAAAATCCGTCCTCCCGCCGTAATACCCCGCAATTGCGCCGAGAAAAACTCCTATCAGCATGGATATTCCCACAGCCACGAACCCTACGGAAAGGGAAATCCTGGTGCCGTGCACAATCCTGCTCAAAACGTCCCTTCCCCTATCGTCCGTGCCGAAAAAATGGGTCGAAGAGGGGGGTTCCAAAACGACCATGAGATCGTTCTCGGTAGGGCTGAACCGGGCGGGCGGGAACAGGAAAAAGTCCCCCTCTCCAGCCCTTTTCGCCATCCGCTTAAAATCGGCGTCGGCAAACTCAGCGTAATCTACCAAAGCCGGGAAATAAAGCTTCCCTTCCCACCTGAGCACTATCGGCTTATTGCCCGCAATGAGGTCCTCAAACAGCGCAACGCCGATTAAAAGCAAGATCACGACAAGTCCCGCTGCTGCAACCCTATCCCGCTTGAACTCACCCCACACCGTCCTCCAGTACCCGCGGCTGTGCTGCTGTGCGCTCCCCGTGTTCATACCCTCCCCTCGAAGCTTATCCTGGGGTCGATCAAAACATATATTATGTCCGAGACAAGAATGCCAATCAGGGTCAGAAAGGCCGATATTGTGGAGATCGCCATGATAACGGGGTAGTCCCTTGAGAGAATGGACTCAAAGCCCAGCTTGCCGAGTCCAGGAATGGAGAAAATGCTCTCTATTATGACGCTCCCGCCTATCATCGCAGGCAGAATGGAGGCCAATATGGTTACGATGGAAATGAGGGAGTTCCTGAGGGCGTGTTTTAGGAGCACTACCCTGCCGGAAAGCCCCTTTGCGATGGCCGTGCGTACGAAATCGGCCCGCAGCACCTCCAGCAGGCTCCCTCTCTGGAAGCGCGAAAGGGCTGCGAGGTCGGCATAGGTGAGGCAAAACACCGGGAGCGCAATGTGCCAGAGGAAATCCAGCGCCCGTTTGAAGAAGGGGAAGCTCTCGGCCCCCTGAGAGTGCAGGCCGTAAATGGGAAACACGTCGAAATGATCACCTCCTCCGAGGAAGTAGATAAGGACTATAGCCATCCAGAAGCTGGGCACTGAATAAAGCACAAACAGCACGAACGTCATCGCCCGGTCGGTGACGGTGCCGCGCTTCACGGCGGCGAAAATCCCGATCGGGATGGAAATCATATATGTGAGGAAGATGGAGATCACGCTGAGGGTCATAGTGACGGGAAGGCGCTCTGCAATCTTATCTATCACCGGCCTGTGGTCTTTGAAAGAATTTCCGAAGTCAAGAGTGACTATCTGTTTGACCCATATCCCGTAGCGGACGTGTATAGGCTTGTCCAGTCCGTACAGTTTTTTGGTCTGCTCCATTATCTCCTTGGTTATCTCTTCGGCCCTGACACCCTCTTCCAGCCCAAGCTTCCCCTGTACGGGACTTCCGGGAGCAAGCTGGATTATGAAGAACGTGATTAGTGTAATGCCGAACAGCGTGGGTAGCAGCAGCAGCAGCCTTTTCAGGATATAGGTTCTCATAGCAGGTTATTCTTAGAATAAATCAAGTTGAAACAAATCCCGAACAGAACACGGCCTAATGCACCAACGCGGTGCCGTACCTTTGCAGGGGCTTCTGCACAAACCATTCTAGGGGGTCGAGACCCAGTGGATACACCACCACGTCCTGAAACCTCCTGCTAACAGCAACCGTAGCTTTGCCGCAGAACAGGAACGTATAAGGCTGCTCCGCATGCACTATCTCCGCAAACTCCCGATATAATTCAATCCGCTTGCTTCTATCGAACTCACCTCTAGCCTCATCGATAAGCTCATCGGCCCTCTTGTTTTCGAAGCCCACGAAATTGGAGCCCTGCTCGGCCTGCGAGGAGTGCCATATCTGATAGGGATCGGATTCCACACCCATGCTCCATGCGAGCGTTACGGCCTCGAACTTGCGCTGCTGGAGCCTCTGTACGAACACCGCCCACTCCGTTTTCCTTATCTTCATGTTTATCCCGACGGAGTCAAGCTCTTCTTTGAGGATCGTGGCTACCTTCTCCCCCGTCTCCGAGTTGTTCGGCAAAAGGAACTCGAACTCGAACTTAACTCCATCTTTATCTCTCAGTCCGTCTCCGTCAGTGTCTACCCATCCGGCCTCTTCAAGGAGCGATTTGGCCTTCTCCGGGTCGTAGAGGTAGGGCTTGATGGCCTTGTCGTACTCCGGGCTGTTTATATAAAAGGGGTTGGTAACCACTTCGCCGAGGTCGTAGAGTATCTTCTGGAGGATAAGACGCCTGTTCAGCAGGTGGGTCATTGCCCTCCTGACGCGGGCCTCGGAGAAGAAGGGCTTTTTTATGTTCCAGCCGATAAACCTGTAGTTCGGCGTAAAGTAGCCGAGCTTGTTGAACTCCTCATTAAAAGAATCGGAGCCGGTCTGCTTTTCCCACTGTATGGGGGTAAGGCCCATCCGGTCAAGCTCGCCCCGCTTGAGCACCTGCAGGGCAACGGTGGAGTCGGTGATAATTCTGAAAACCACCCTCATGATGTGGGGTTTTTCTCCCCAGTAGTCTTCGTTCCTCCCGAGGACTATCTCTTCGCCCGTTGCCCATCTTATGAATTTATACGGGCCGGTGCCGATGGGTTTTCTGTTTGCCGGATTGGAGTTGAAATCACCTATTTTAAAGACGTGCTGTGGTACAATAGGCATTCCTCCGCAAACCTCGAGGGCGAGGAAATACAGCTTCGAATACGTGAACCTGACCGTGTAGTCATCGAGGGCTTCAACCTTTTTTATGTCTTTGAGATAGTTCTTCAAATGGGCGGAATCTATTTTGGGGTCAAAAATCTTCTCGAATGAAAACAGAACGTCGCGGGCCGTAAACGGAGCTCCGTCGTGCCACTTGACGTCCTTTCTGAGGTGGAAGGTGTAGGAGAGCTTGTCCTGGGATATATCCCAGGACTCCGCCAGGAGGGGAACTATCTCGAGGGTCTTGTTGTCTCGCTTAACGAGGGTCTCGTACACGTTCCCCCCGTTTACCGTGCTCTCATATGCGTCTGTGGCGAGAATGGGGTTCAGGGTGCCCGGCTCGGCGCTCAGGTTGTAAATCAGCCAGTCGCCGTCCACGGGGGGGGAATCTTTGTATATTGAGTATCTGTTTTCCTTTCCGTCTCGTTTCGAATCCTTGCCGTCGGCCTGAGCTTGTTTTCTGCCGCCGCCGCTTGATCCCTCAGCACCCTCTTCATCCTTAGAGCATGAAAACAGTAAAAAAAACACGGCAATAATCACCATTACTGCCATAAAGGGTCTACTCATACTGCACTCCGGATCGAGAGGGTTTGTATATTATTAACCTGCTTTGAGGGACGGGTTACTACTTTTCGTCCTTTTTAACCTTGTTCTGCAGAGTCTGCATAAACGGGGTGAGAATGTCGATCGGGATGGGGAAAACAATTGTCGAGTTATTCTCCGAAGCGACTTCGGACAGGGTCTGAAGGAACCTGAGCTGAAGCGACATCGGGTTCCGTGAGAGAATATCGGAAGCCTCGGCAAGCCTCGTAGAAGCCTGGAACTCACCCTCGGCGGCGATAACCTTGGCACGCCTCTCCCTCTCGGCTTCCGCCTGCTTGGCCATTGCCCTCTGCATCTCCTGCGGGAGGTCTACGTATTTGACCTCAACAAGGTTGACCTTTATGCCCCAGGGGTCTGTCTGCTTATCGATCACTGACTGGAGCTGCATGTTGAGGGTCTCCCTTTCGGAGAGGAGCTGGTCCAGCTCGACCTGACCCAGCACGCTCCGCAGAGTGGTCTGGGCGAGCTGCGAGGTGCCGTAGAGGTAATTCTCGATCTGAATGACGGCTTTTACCGGATCGACCACCTTGAAATAGACTACGGCGTTGACCTTGACGGACACGTTATCCTTGGTGATGACGTCCTGCGGGGGCACGTCCATGGTAATTATCCTGAGGCTGATCCTGACCATCCTGTCAATCCCGGGAATAATCCATGTAAGGCCCGCTCCCTTGGGCTTCCTTATCCTACCCAGCCTGAAAATAACCCCCCTCTCATACTCGTTTAAGACCCTGATTCCCGAGAAAGCGATCACAAAAATTACTCCAATAAGTATCACTATCCACATTTGTTTACTCCTCCTTGAATGGATTTCACAACTTCTTCACTGTCATTATCATGCCATCTTCAACTCCCAGCACCTCGATCTTGGAGCCCTTGGGTATGGCGTCTTCGCTGGTGGCGTTCCAGTACTCCCCGAAAACAAATACCTTTCCTTCCCCTACTATATCGGTCATCGCTTCGCCGTGCTTGCCGATGAGCGCCTCCTGTCCCATTGCGGGGGCAAGCTGTTGCGCCCTGAACACGAAATAGGCTATTAAGAGGAAGAACAATCCAAGGGGTACCCCAACACTCAGGATAACGTCCATACTGACCCTAACATCGAATTCGGGGGTGTCGAACAGAAGCACCCCCCCTATGATGAAGCTCACCAGGCCCGCAACGGCCAGAAGACCGTAGCTGGTGACGAACAACTCCGACACAAACAGTACTATAGAAAACACCAGCAGGGCAAGTCCGGCGTAATTAAAAGGAAGGATTTGCAGGGATACGCACCCCGTTAGAAAGCATATAGCCCCTACGACGCCCGGAAATATCATGCCGGGCTTGAATATCTCCATCGTGAGGCCAAGCGAGCCCAAGGAGAGCAGGAGAAAAGCTATGTTTGGAGTGCTCAGGATGTTTATCATCTTTTGCTTGACATTCATATCCAGCCTTTTAACTACTGCGCCCTTTATCGCAAGCTTGCGCTTAGTATCGGGAAGCTCAACCTCCCAGCCGTCTATGGATTCAAACAGCTCCGTACGGTTACGGGAGATGATGTCGATGACCTTTTTCTTGAGGGCCTCCGTGGAAGTTATCGAAGCGCTGTTCCTAACGGCCTCTATAGCCCACTGCGTATTTCTCTTGCGCTTCTCGGCAATGCTTTCAATAAAAGAAGAAGCGAAGTTCTCTATCTTCTCCCCCATTATTTCTTCCTGGCTGCGGTGTTTCTTGGAAGTTTTGTCATCCTCTTTC
>JADFKM010000080.1 GCA_022564935.1 Candidatus Dadabacteria bacterium | reverse complement strand
CGTCCTCAAGTTGAGTGTTACGTTTTCGCCCTTCTTGCCGTCCCCGCGTGTTGCCCCGGTTACGAGCATTCCGTTTTCGTAGGTGAGTGAGGCCGAGACGCCGTCGAACTTCGGCTCTGCGATGTATTGAATATCTTCGTCCGTACCGAGAAGCCTTATTATGCGGTTGTCGAACTCAAGCGCTTCGTCTTCATTCGTTACGTTATCCATGCTGAGCATCGGCTCGATGTGTGTGATACTCTCGAACCCCTTCTGTACGGAGCCGCTCACACGCTGAGTCGGGGATTCGTGGGTGATGAGCTCGGGGTGGGCGGCTTCGAGGCTCTTGAGCTCGCTGGTCAGCTGGTCGTATTCGCTGTCGGAGATCTCAGGGTTCTCCTCGACGTAGTACAGGTGGTCGTGGCGCTCGATTTGCTCTCTAAGCTCCTTTACTCTTTCTTGAGCGTCTTGCGGTGATCTGCTCATTTTATAGAAACCGGTTTCCGGCCCCGGAGCTTGCGTTATTGAATCCTTGCCTGGCAGCGCTCATGCGCTGAGCTTCCCCGGGGTTTTCAGCCATCTTTTAAGGTCGTTGATTCCCAAAGCGTTGATCACGTTTTTTGTTTGTAACCATCCCCTTCTTGCCGTGCCGACTCCAAGGCCCATCAATTTCAGCTGATTGGTATGGTGGGCGTCGGTTGAGATAATTATCTTAACGCCCTTATCCACGGCCTGCTTTGTGTTGATGTCGTTAAGGTCGAGTCTCAGATACTGGGAGTTGACCTCGAGCGCTTTGCCGTGTTTGAGCGCCGTATCGATGACTTCGTCTATGTCCATCTCATAAGGCGCTCTGGTTCCAATGAGTCTTCCGGTGGGGTGGGCGAGAGCGTGCACACAGGGGTTTTTCAAGGCGGCCGTAATGCGCGCAGTCATAGCTGCCCGCTCCATATTGAATCCGCTGTGGACGGCCGCTATTACTACATCCAGCTCCTTAAGTACGTCGTCGGGATAATCCAGGCTGCCGTCGCTTTTTATGTCTACCTCCGCTCCAAAAAGTATGGAAATGCCGGTGACTCTTTTTCTTGCCCTTTGTATGTCCTTTTTTTTCTCCATAAGCCTTTCGGTGCTCAGCCCGTTGGCAATGCGCGAGGAAGGGGAGTGGTCTGTGACGGCGATGTACTCATAGCCCATATCCCTGGCAGCGGCGGCCATCTGCTCGATACCGTACCTTCCGTCGCTCCAGGTGGAATGGGTGTGGAGATCTCCCCTGATATCGGCAAGTTGTATAAGATCGGGTATCTCGCCCTTGGCTGCGGCCTCTATCTCCCCTCTGTCTTCCCTCAGCTCAGGGGGGATCCACTCGAGTCCCAATGCTTCGTAGAACTCTTCCTCGGATTTCCAGGCAATTCTATTCTCGCCTCGGAACACCCCGTACTCATTGAGGTTGCAGCCTTTGCTGAGCGCTAATATTCTAAGCTTCACGTTATGGGCCTGCGAGCCTGTGAAATACTGTAGCGCTCCTCCCCAAGAGTCGGGGCCTGCGACTCTAAGATTGACCTTAACCCCTTCTCCTGTGATTATGCTTCCAGTCGTTTCGCCCTGCGCATGCACTTCCCGCACTATCGGAAGCTCGACGAACGCCTTAATGACTGAGCCGCCGTCTCGGGTCAGGGCGAGTATGTCTATGTCCTTATTGTTTTCTTTCATTCTCCTTATAGAGCCTGTGATTACAGCGTCCAGGGTGCCCGGCATCTCCCTTACGAGGGAGGTGATTTCAAGGGCCGTAGGCAATGCGGCGCCCAGCGGGATTCTCTCTCCACCCTCTTTGACAATTTGTATCCCCCTTCTCATTTCCTCTATTTTCTTTTGTCCCATCCTTGGCAGCTTCTTAATTTCTTCTCCATCCAGGACTTTTTCGAGATCGGACAACCCCCTTACCCCGAGCTTTTTTATCAGCGTCGCGAGGGTCTTTGGGCCCAGACCCTGAATTGAAAGCAGCTCGACCGCTCCGGGAGGAACCCGCTCCTTGAGTCTCTCATACTCCTCGATCTTTCCGGTTTCTAAATATCCGGAGATTTTTCTGGACAAGTCGGCTCCCACGCCGGAAATGCTTTGCAGCTCACCGCGCCCCTCCACCTCCTCGATCTTATCGCCAAGCTCCATTATGTTTCGGGCGGCGTTCCTGTAGGCCCTTATCTTGAACCTGTTCTCTTCAAGAACCTCGAGCATATCGGCGATTGTTTCGAAGATCTGAGCGATCTCCCGGTTTTTGTTCATACACTAGATTATATTTCAGATAGGTGGCTCTTAAAAGTGACTTACATATGTTTTGTTAAAGAATAAATTTAGTGAGGACTGTTCATTTGGTGTACCGCAGCGACTGTAATCGTTTTTATGTTAATTACTTCTAGGCACTGCATGGGAGAGAGATTTCACTTAATACACATCCTGATTCTGTCTCCTGAAAACGTATTACCCATTGATATAAAGCTCGTCTTTTTATGAGAGGTCTTAAAATTAAATTGCGCCGTCCGAGGAGTGAGGCAAATATGGAGCAAGATCAGAATATCATTTAGATATGTAGGCGATCTGCTTGTTCTTGGAGTATTTTTTCAGACCGGCCAAGATTCCCTCGGCCAGGGTGTTTATATACTTTTTGCTTTTCAATCTTTTTTCTTCCCTGGGGTTTGAAATGAACGATGCTTCGATCAATATGCTGGGAACGTCCGTTCCGATAAGAACAACGAAGGGGGCTTTCTTGACGCCCTTGTTGTTGATATATGAGTATTTGCCGTCGAGGGTGGTGACGATGGAATTTTGAACGGATTTTGCAAGACTCATCGATTGATCTATCTTCGAGTTGAGAACGTACTTCTTTATTATGTCGGCCAGGTCGCTAAGACCCCTTGTGTTGCTTGCATTCTCTCTGGCCGCCACTTCCAAGGCCTCGGGGTCTTTGGTAAAACTCAGGATATAGGTTTCGATGCCGTGTGCTTTCCTGCGCTTCGATGCGTTGCAGTGGATCGAGATGAACAGGTCGGCGTTAAGCTTTCTCGCAATGGCGGTTCTTTCTTCCAGCGGGATGAACCTGTCGTCTGTTCTTGTGAGAATGACTTTCGGGATGGTGCCGTCCTTTTCGATCTTCTTTTTTAGCGCCTTGGCTATTTTGAGGTTTACGTCCTTCTCCTTGACGCCGCCCGGGCCGATGGCTCCAGGGTCGTGACCGCCGTGTCCCGGGTCGATTACGACCGTGTTCACTTTCAATCCGAGCCAGTCGGCTATATCTTGAGAGGGCGTTTCGAGTTTTATATTCTTTGAAATATCCGCCTTGGGAGAAGGGGGTTTTTTCGGAGCTGCGGCGACGTTAATGTTCGCAGGCGAAGACTCCTTGTCGTATATATCCATGACGATTCTGAAGGGGTTGTGTAGCTCGAATACGCGGTAGTCTTTGAAGCTGCGTATATAGAGGACGACCCGCACGGTGTCTTTTGAGTGCCTGGCGAATTTAATAGACTCAAGCAGTCCGCTGTCAATGGATTCTTCAAGATGGGTGTCGACGGTCGTTCCCTTTATATCTACGAACAGTCTGGGCGGAGTGCCGCGTTTTTTATCGGCTTTGAGAAAATAGTGTTTGAACGGCATTTCTTTATCTACATGGATGACCACGCGCGTATAGTCCTCTGTAGACCACCTGCGAATTTTGGATACGCTGACCAGGCCGCTTGAAGAGGATTTTTTCGATTTTGTATTGTACTCATTTGTCGTAACTTTTACGGCAGGCTTATGTGGTCTGAGGTCTCGGAGCTTAGAGCTTGCCGCATTAAACATATTGCCGTTAGGGTAACTCTTAATGACCTGGTGATATTCGGTATAGGCTTTTTGTTTGTCTGTGAGTTCGATGATCCTGGCAATTCTTATCTGCGCGTCGTCGGCGAGCGGGCTTTGGGGATAGTTTTCGGTAAATTCACGGCTGAGTTTAACGGACTTCTCGAGATGGTCTTTAGAATCGAATCTGAGTCCTGCCTCCTCGTACATCTTGCCGGAAAGAAAAAGGGCGTCCGGGGCTTTTTCGCTCTGTGGATATTCTATGTATATGCTGTTAAAGGCCTTGGCTATTGTAATCCAGACCTCCTTGTCGTTCATGTTATCGGGATCTGAAGAGAGGGTTTGGTATAGCTCCAGGGCTTGTTGGAATAGTTGATTGCCCCCCCTATCGGATGCGTTAGAAATATCGGTAGATAGGGATAGAAAAAGCAATATGGTCGATAAAGCTAATCTCATTAATACCACGTTATTCCTAATATATACGAAATAATTGTTAATGTACATTCTTAATTTTATCAGCCCTTCTCTAAAATGTAAATTCCCTGCGGTTTTGAGTCATAATTCCCATTTACGGGGGTAGGCAAGTACGGGTACATTGAAAAATGCTGATACGCGGTGCTTTATTATCCAGAGGTTGTATAAAATCTCAGCGTTGCTTATGGTATATTTTTATATTGTAACCAAATCCCTGAGTTCGGGTTTATTATTTTATAGCTCAAATTGCTGGACGGCTTGCCGTTTCAAAATATAGAGTGTTTCCGTTATCCACTGCAAAATCGCAACATGGTTCTGGCAATTGTAAGGAGGCTTATTGTGAAAAATGTTTTATTTATTACAGCTTTGATTGCCGTCTCTTTTTCTGTTTTGCTCCCCGGGTGTGAAAAGCCCGAAGAAGCCTCACAGGGTCAAGTAGGCAGGGAAGAAACTGCACTAAAAAATGCCGGTAATCAGAAAGATACGTCCCATACACAGGTGTTCAAAAGGGTCGAGCTCCCATCATTTTCCCCACTTGTTAAGAATCTCAAGCCCGCGGTGGTTAATATAAGCACTTCGAGCGTTATTAAAAGGAAGCCGTTGTTCCCCATGCCTCAGCCCTTTGGCGGGGACGACCCATTCAGTGATTTCTTTGAAAAGTTTTTTGGTCAAGCGCCTCAGCAAGAATATAATCGCAGGGGGCTTGGAACCGGGTTTATCATATCCCCCGGCGGTTATGTCGTCACTAACAACCACGTGGTGGATAAGGCTACCGATATCCACGTTATCTTGGAGAACGAGAGGAAATACGTAGCGAGTGTAGTGGGAAAAGACCCTAATACCGATCTTGCTCTATTAAAGATCGATGTGGATGGCGAGCTTCCCTTTCTCAGCTTCGGAGATTCCGAGTCGCTTGAGATAGGGGATTGGGTTGTGGCGATCGGCAATCCCTTCGGTCTCGGCCACACTGTCACAGCGGGAATAGTGAGCGCCACAGGCAGGGTGCTGGGTATGGGACGCTACGACGATTTTATTCAGACTGACGCCCCTATCAATCCGGGCAACAGCGGGGGGCCGTTGTTTAACCTGATGGGCGAAGTCGTAGGGGTCAATACCGCTATAGTTGCGAGGGGGCAGGGCATAGGTTTTGCCATCCCTTCGGATATTGCAAAAACCATAATAGATCAGCTCAGAGCCTCGGGCAAGGTAGTGAGGGGGTGGCTCGGGGTCTTGGTCCAGGAGGTTACGCCCGAGCTTGCCGAGGGTCTCGGACTGGATGTGGATGAAGGAATCCTGGTTTCCGATGTTACTACGGGCGGCCCGGCCGCTAGAGCGGGCATTGAGAGGGGAGACGTAATAATGAGCGTGGACGGCAAGAAGATAGACAGGTTAACCGATCTAACCCTGCTGGCTGCCGGCACGCCCCCCGGCTCGGTTATGACCCTTAGTGTTATTAGAGATGGTGAGCTAAAGGAAGTGTCTGTTACTCTGGGGGAGTTTAAGGAAAAAGGCTCGGTAAAACAGGTAAAATCAGAAATTGACGGAGAAAAAAGATTGGGTCTCACGGTAAAAGAGGTTACCCCTAAGCTTGCTTCGCTTTACAAACTGAAGGCCGACTCCGGAGTTTTGGTTACCAAGGTGGCCGCAGGGAGCGCGGCCAAAGAAGCTGGACTCAGACAGGGGGACGTCATTTTGGAGATTAATAAGAAGCCGATTACGGATTTAAGCGAATATAAAAGTGAGGTTGGAGATTTGAAAAAGAAAGGGTCAAATCTCTTCCTCATTCAAAGGGAAAGGAACTCGATATATGTGGCCGTCAAAATTGATTAGAGTTCGTTACGCGCCTGTGCCCTAAAATTTTCACCGACTTTGAATTTGTCCCCTCAGGATGATAGATTCTTTGCATGAGAGTGATAGTGCTTGGCTGCGCGACATCTACGGGGGTGCCCATAGTGGGCTGCGGGTGCGATGTGTGCGGCTCCTCTCATCCCAAGAATAAAAGAACGAGATGCTCCCTTTTTGTCCAGGTCCGTGGGTTTAATATACT
>JADFKM010000035.1 GCA_022564935.1 Candidatus Dadabacteria bacterium | reverse complement strand
TACAGGGGGGCCGAGGCGATGACGGTCTGTGCGGTGGCAACGGCGGGAATGTTCCCCATTATTCACCTCGGAAGGGCGTGGAATTTCTACTGGCTTTTCCCCTATCCCAACCAGCGCGAGATCTGGGTTAACTTCCAGTCCCCGCTGGTGTGGGACGTGTTTGCGGTCGGCACATACGCCACCGTGAGTACGCTGTTCTTTTTTGTGGGCATGATACCCGATATAGCCGCACTCAGGGATAAGGTCACCGGGAAACCGAGGAAGATAATCTACAAGCTCCTTTCGTTCGGCTGGAAGGGCACAGCGTGGGAGTGGAAGCACTACACTAGGGCGTACTTCTACATCGCCGCGTTCGCCACCCCGCTCGTTATCTCGGTGCACAGCGTTGTGTCCTGGGACTTTGCGATGGCCAACACCCCGGGGTGGCACAGCACCATATTCCCTCCGTACTTCGTAGCGGGCGCCATCTTCTCGGGTCTTGCCATGGTCATAACGCTTATAGTGCCCGTGAGGAAGATCTTCAAGCTCGAGCGGTTCATAACCCTCGATAACTTCGAAGGCATGGCCAAGCTAATGATGCTAACTTCCGCCATCGTGACGTACGCTTATTTAGCTGAGTTTTTCATGGCATGGTACAGCGGCAACCAGTTTGAATACGACCAGTTAATTTACAGGGCTACCGGGGATTACGCGCTATTTTACTGGATAATGATCACGTGCAACTCTGTTATACCCATTTTCTTGTGGTTCAAGAAGATTCGCAGGTGCATACCGGCGCTGTTCATCATTTCCATATTCGTAAATATTGGGATGTGGTTCGAGAGGTTCAATATCATCGTTATCTCCCTTGCACATGAGTTCGAGCCAGCGGCGTGGGGTATTTACATGCCCTCATGGGTCGAGCTCGGGATCACGGCGGGGAGCTTCGCATGGTTCCTGATGTTCTTTTTAATATTTATCAAGACCCTTCCCGCCATATCGATTGCCGAGATGAAAGAGATACTCCCTGAGCCCAGGAGCAAGGAGGCCGGAGCTTAAATGGCAAACGACCAAGGCGTAGTCGGGATTTATTCATACATCGACACCACCGTGGAAGGGGTAAAGAAGATCAAAGAGGCGGGCTACAAGAACTTTAGGGTCTTTTCTCCCCTCCCGCACCATGAGATCGAGGAGCTCATCGAGGGGGGGGAGAGCCCGGTGAGGTTTTTCACACTGATGGGCGCCGCTTTTGGGGCGCTTTGCGGTTTGACCTTAACCATTCTGACTTCACTTGCGTGGCCGCTCAGGGTGAGCGCGAAGCCGATCGTGGCCATTCCGCCGTTTATGATAATCGTATTTGAGCTTGCGATCCTGTTCGGCGTGCTGCTAACGTTTGCAGCCATGCTGTACTATGCGCGCCTCAGGCGTAATGCGCCGCTTTCCTTATACGACCCCAGGTTCTCGGAGGATAAGTTCGGGGTGGCGGTAATTTGCGAGAAGAGCCAGATAGAGGATGTGGAGAAGATACTGAGGTCCTCGGGCGCTGAAGAGGTGCGTTTTGAAGGTGTATAGCGGGCAGAAATTTGTAGATTATGCGGAGGGTTGTGAGCTTTGCGCAATTTAATGCACAATAAATGCCTGATTGCAGTTTTGGTTGTCGTATTCCTGGTCGTTGTGGGAAAGGTATCGGGCCTGCCCTGGTCGACAGATATGTTCAGGCAGCCCGCCATACAGCCCTACCAGATGCCAAGGGGCTATAAGCAGCCGCTTGCTTTTCCTCCCAACTCGGTTTCTATCGATGAGCCCACGGAATTGTTGACTCGAAGAGACTACGAGGCTATTACACAGAACCCCGTTTCTATCACTACCCATGCAATTGAATCGGGACAGGACCTCTTCAACACATTTTGCTTCCCCTGTCACGGCAAGCAGGGCAGGGGGGACGGCCCTGTGATAAAGAAGGGGTTTTATCCCGTCGACCTTACCTCCCCCGGCGTTAAGGCGCGCACCGACGGGTATATCTATTCTTATATCCGATACGGGGGACTGGTCATGATGCCCACGTACAGGGAATTCATTTCTTCGGATGAGGCGTGGGAAATAGTGGCGTACGTAAGAAAGCTTCAGGGTAGTATGGACAATACCGGGAACAAAGGCCAATAGCTATGGATGTAGATATTCGAGAAGAGATCCTTTCAAAGAGACCCGAGCGGCTGCCCATCTGGTTCTTGTCGCTGCTCTTGCTGTTTGTGGCCGCGGGGGTTGCGGCGTTCATCACTCAGATCACCGGGCCCAAGGCCGATGAGGCTTGGCAGATATTTCTCGTAAATTTCATTTTCTGGACGGGCATTGCCCAGGGCGGGGTCGTGTTCTCATGCACCGTGCGTGTAACCAGGGGGAAGTGGGGGCCGCCGCTTATGAGGATAAGCGAGAGCTTCGGCGCCTTTCTGCCCGTCTCTTTCGTGCTCCTGATCGTGCTTTTCCTCGGCAAAGACCACATCCTGCCTTACGCCACTCAGGACTATCATAATAAAGAACTCTGGCTCAATATGCCGTTTGTTATCGGCAGACACGTGGTGGGGCTCGCCATTTTGTTCTCACTCAGTCTTTTGTATCTCTATTACTCCCTGAGGCAGGACCTCGGCGGCGCGGGTGAAAAGCTGAAGGGGCTTGCCGGGTGGATAGCGTCTTCATGGGGAGGGGAAGAGGAGCGCGAAAAGCTCTGGAGCAAGCTGCTCAGACTGGCGCCCGCTATAGTGCTTCTTTTCACGGTGTCCTTCAGCTTCATTTCATGGGATTTCATGATGTCCCTCGACCCGCACTGGTTCAGCACACTGTTCGGCCCCTACTACTTCGTGGCCAGTTTCCTCGGTGCGATAGGGATGACGATCGTTCTCTCCATAATGGTAAAGAACCGGCTTGGACTCGAGGCATACATTACCCCGTCCCAGCACCAGGACATGGGCAAACTGATGTTCGGTTTTTCTCTCGCCTGGACTTACATGTTCTTCTCCCAGTTCCTGGTAATTTGGTACGCCAATATGCCTGAGGAGACTGTGTTTCTCATCAAGAGGGTGCAGGAGCAGCCGTTCAAAACGGTTTCATGGGTCGTGATATGCTGCTGCTTCTTCTTCCCGCTTGTTTCGCTTCTGCCAAGGACCAACAAGGTCGTAGCGCCCATATTCGCCTTTATCGCCGCGGTTTCCCTCTCGGGGCTCTGGCTTGAGAAATTCGTACTGGTTGTGCCTTCGTTCACGCACCACTTTCACATCTCAATCGTGCAGGCCGTGATCACTCTCGGCTTTTTGAGCGCTTTTATCCTCGTGTTCTCACTTTTCGTTAAGGCCTTTCCCATTGTGCCGGTAGGCGACCCTCTTTTCCGGGGCTGGGGAGATTCCAACGATTCGGGAGGTCATTGAATAATGGAGAATTTGCTCGACAAACTCGCTCAGGGTTTTACTGCGGTAGTTATTCTCGGGGCTTTAGGGTTTGTGGGAATAATAGCGGCGGTCGCGCTGTTCGGCCCCAAGCTCGCCCCCCTGTTCCAGGGACTGCCTTTTTGATGGCGGCTTAATCAAATGAGCTGCGCTGTGATATGCTGTGATATAAAGCCGGTTCGTGTGTTCACGGTTATGGGTACCTTCATCTGAATTCCCCCATCACTTCCTGCGCAAAGAACTTCAGGGTCTCGGGCTTCATCATATCGGAGAAGAATATGGTGAACTTACTCACCCCTTTTTCGGTTTTCGCCATGATGCGTCTGATGCACTCCTCCGGTGTCCCTATTATCCCGGTCTTTGATATGTCGCCGAAAAAGCCGTACCTCCTCTGGCCCTTGGGGAGCTTCTCGGCAAGCTCGGCCTCGTCCTTTGCAATGACGCACACGGTCTGCTCTGATATCTGTATCTCCGAGAAGTCCCGCCCGATGTCCGCACAATGGGCTTTGAGCGCCTCCAGCTTTGTATCGAACAGCTCTGCGTGTGTTGCGGGGCAGTTCCATCCGTCTGCGAGCTCGGCCACGACCCGCAGGAGGTGTTTTTCCCCGGAGCCGCCGATCTGGATGGGCGGGTGCGGTTTTTGCACGGGCTTCGGGTTGCAGTACGCCTCCTCTATACTGTAGTGCTTGCCGATGAAAAAAGCTTTCTCCTCAGTCCACATGGCGCGTATTATCTGCACTGCTTCCCGGAGCTGTTCGATCCTTGTTACAGTGTCGGGAAAGGGGTAGCCGTAAGCCCTGTACTCCTTCTCGAACCATCCGCCTCCAAGCACGAACTCAAGCCTTCCGCCGCTTATGTTGTCGAGAGTCGCCGCCATTTTTGCGAGCAGCGAAGGGGGTCTGAACGAGTTGCAGAGCACCATCGTCCCAAGCTTTACCCGCTCCGTAACGGAGGCAAGCGCGGCCATGAGCGTCCACGGCTCTAGTATGTCCTGCTCTGCGCCCCCCATTCCGAGCAGGTGGTCGTAGAACCATAGCGAGTGGTATCCCAGCTCGTCGCAAAGCTCTGCCGCTTCTCTGATAGAGGGGAAGTCTATCCCTTCCTGCCTCAGCATGACTCCGAATTCGACCTTGCTCATCTGCACACCTCATTGTCGGGATTTTTATGGAAAAGGGCAGAGACCACTTTAACCAATCACGGTGGTTGAATCAACAATGGGATTTTGAAACCGCCGGTACCAATTCCCTCTTTATTAAGTATAATAAGACGATTTCAGGCCGCCCTACCGTCTGAGGGGTGAGCCGGACGCTTGCGAGCCATGTTGTGTTCAACAAAAATTCACTGAAAAAGGAGTTGCTTATATGAGCGGCAAGAACTTGGGTATAATGTCACTGTTCGTTGCGATTCTTCTCTCTTCGGTTGCGTTTTCCGCCGTACAATGCAGAAGCGAAGATTATGGAACAAAAAAGACAAAGGGAGGTAAGGTGATGGTACTTATGGAAACTTCTATGGGAAGCATCAAGCTGGAGCTTAATCGTGACAGCGCCCCGGTAACGGTGGACAATTTCCTGGCCTACGTCAACGAGGGGTTCTACGACGGCACGGTCTTTCACCGCGTTATACAGAATTTCATGATTCAGGGCGGCGGTTTTTCCACCGACATGAAGCAGAAGTCCACCAAGCCTGCCATTAAGAACGAGGCGGATAACGGCCTTGCGAACGACGTGGGCACCATTGTCATGGCGCGCACCTCCGGCGTAAACAGCGCCACCTCGCAGTTCTTCATCAACGTCGCCAAAAACGACTTCCTTAACCACGGGGGAAGGGATTTCGGCTACGCGGTGTTCGGGAGAACGGTCGAGGGGATGGATGTGGTCAACAAGATAGCGGCCGTGAAGACAGGCCCCGGCGACGTGCCCGTGGAGCAAGTCGTGATAAAGTCCGTAAGGGTGGTTGAGTAGTAGAACTGGCGAGTATTTGAAACTTCGGCATTCCATCTTGCAAGTCTACAATTGTTGTTTTCTCGGTCAATAAATTCTCGAGTATTTTTATTCTTTGATCCCTTGTTTTGGCGTCACTGTAGTGGTGCAGGCATTATAGATGCTCCCTGGTTATAGTTCATATTGGTGTCCGGCGCTTTGATAGATAAAAACACCCCCCTCTGGTAATATTCACCTCGATGCCGAAGAAGACCACCTACAAGGACTCAGGCGTCGATATTGACGAAGGCAGCCGCTTCGTCGAACTCATCAAGCCCCTCGTCCGCTCTACATACAGCAAAAATGTGGTCGAGACGCTTGGGGGGTTTTCGGGGCTGTTTTCCCTCCCCATCGGGGAGTACAAAGACCCCCTTCTGGTCTCCTCGACCGACGGCGTGGGCACGAAGCTCAAGCTAGCATTCATGACCGGGGTTCTCGACACTATCGGCATTGACCTCGTGGCGATGTGTGTTAATGACGTGGTCACCTGCGGCGCAAAACCCCTGTTTTTCCTCGACTACATATCCACCTCGAAGCTGGTGCCGGAGCAAGCGGCGGGGGTAGTCAAGGGCATAGCGGAGGGATGCAGGCAGGCCGGGTGTGCGCTGCTGGGAGGGGAGACGGCGGAGATGCCGGATTTTTACAAACAGGGGGAGTTCGACCTGGCGGGCTTCGCCGTGGGCATTGTGGAGAGGGAAGGGGTGGTTGACGGCGCCTCGGTAGTGCCGGGGGATGCGGTAATCGGTCTCAGGTCGAGCGGGCTCCATTCGAACGGCTTTTCCCTCGTGAGGAAGGTGCTGCTCGAGGAGCTGGGGATGGAGCTTTCGTCGAGGCCCGAAGGGTTTGACGCTACACTAGGTGAGACCCTTCTTGAGCCGACGCGTATTTATGTGAAGCCGGTGCACGATATAGCTGGGTCTTACCCCCTCCATGCGATTGCCCACATAACCGGGGGCGGGCTCCCGGGCAACATTGCCAGGGTGCTGCCCGAGGGCTGCGCGGCGGAGCTTGATTCTTCTCTGTGGACTGTGCCTCCTATTTTCGACTTACTCAAAGACAAAAGCGGACTCGGTTGGGATGAGATGTACGGCACGTTTAACTGCGGCGTTGGTATGGCGCTCGTAACGGCCCAGAGGGATGCGCCGGGAATCCTTAGCAGGCTGGAAGAGCTTGGAGAAGGGTGTTGTGTCATAGGGAAGGTGATGGTACGGGGAGATGGCAAGCCGCCTGTTGTAGTAAAATGATGCTTCACCGGAGTTCGTTCCTGGGGTTCGTTCTTTACACAGTTGCGATGGGGTTCCTTACCTTGAGAGTGACCAGAACCCCAGCTTATACTGGAAAATGGCCCTTATGTTAAGCCTTTCCATTCCATCCCAGCTTTTGGGGAACGGAATGAAGGGGGCGGCCACGCTTATTGCCCTGATTGCTTCGTCGTCAAGGGGCTTGTGAAGGGAAGAGTCCAGCAGAGTGATGCGTTCAAGCTCCCCGTTGCTCCTGATGGTGAAGATGAGCAGCAACTCGCCCTGCTGGCCCCGCATTCTCGATGACTTCGGGTAGGTCCACACCCTTTGGATTTGCTGTTTCAGCTTGAAGAAGTATGAAAAGTATTTGAACTCCGTAGTGTTCAGGTCAACGGTATCCTCTTTTTTAGGTATGTTGCGTGAGCCTAGAAAGTCCCTCGACGGAAGTGAAGACACCGAGCCCGAATATGGAGAGCTTGAGAAAAGCTGCTCTTTTGTGAGACGTCGGGGCTCTATCTTCTTGATGTCTTTCCTTATATCTCTCTGGGGGATCTTCCGCAAGTCCTTTGGAATGGAAGCCACCCTGCTTTCCTTCTTTACCTGCTTTTTCCCGGCGGGAGGAACAGGCCGGGTTTTTGGGCGCGGTATGGCGGCAACCTGTCCTTTCCTGGTAAAATCGTCTATGGTCTTTTCCTCTTTGGCCTTATGCGACCTTTCGGCAAGACGCTTGGTTTTCTCCGGGGGCTCCGTCTCTTTTTCCTTGGGGATGGGAACGTTGGTTATCTCGATAAAGTCCGGTTTTTGCGATATTACGGGCTGATTTGTCTCCGCTTTTTGAACGAAATAAAACACAAGGAGCAGCAGCAGGTGTAAGAGGATGGAAATAAGGAGAAAAGGTAAAAACCTAGTCCTTCTTTTGGACTTCTTTTCAGTTCTTTTGAGTGTTATACGCTTGACGGCATCCACGGCAATTTTCCACCCTTTCGAGGTGTGTCCATCATTAATATATTAACATAAATCCTTAACAATTATAAGGCACTCCGCCCTTAATGATATAGATGCGCCCCGGATGGTTTGAGTTTCAGAGGGGTTGGTTGATTGCGCCGCGAGTCTGTCATGGGGTGTGGGATCTGCACCGGTCAGGCCTGATTGTTCAGGCTCCAGTCGTATTTGAGGTATGAAACCTTAAACCTGTTGCCCTCAAGAAAGCTTTTCAGTCTATCTTCCTCAATGTATGTCATTACGAAATTGAGCACCGCCCTGTCCCTTGGGTTCCTGTTTTTAAAATGCTCCACGGTACCGAGTTCCCGGATAAAATCCTCACCGAACCACTTGAATATCTTGGAGAGCTTTACGGCTCTTTTCTCCGGGTCGATGAGGACCTTTTGTGGGTTGTTGACGAAATCCCTTGCCGCCTGCTCAAGCTGCTCCTGCACTTTGTCCGCCATATAAGCCTCGCTCCTCAGCTCCGGGCAGCCCACCGATGCGCAGACGATTGCGAAATGGATGCGCGGCTCTGAGAACTCCTTTCTCAGGATCTGGTGTTCGATGTCGTTGAGGGTGACCGTTTTGCCTGCCGCCCTGAAGGTGAGCTTGTCCCAGACCCCGTCTATCTGTCTGATGCTGTTTGCGGGGTAAAGGCTGATGAAGAAGCCCTTTTTTATGGGGTAGTTGTCTATAATCGCTTTAATGGTGAAGGCGTTGTAGGCGTTTATCCAGAATGCCAGTTTTTCGTTACTGCTCCAGTCGGAGAAGCTGCCGTCGGCATCTCCAAGCTCATTGATGTATTGCTCGAACGCCTTCCGGGAGGATATGAACCCTTTGTAGTCCACCCTGCCGTCTCGGACGTGATTTTGCAGCAGATTGTCGAGGGCGGAGTGGGAATGGTCGAAGTGTTGCGCGGTGTCCGCGAGGCTGAGCGCTTTGAGTGGGGAGAACGTTGGAGCCAGCACCAACACGGTGAGCAGAATTGCCGTTCTCGTCATGGAATTCACATCAAACCTCCGAAATAGACCTACTGGTTTCGATGGCAAAGGGGGAGAAAAGTTACATGAAGCGGAGGTGGTGAGTGCTCTTCAGCCGTCCCAATCACCGAGGTCTTCGGAGCCGAAAGGGCATTTTCCGAGCCTGATATGCTCTTCGATCTCAGGGCGGAACTTCCTTACGATAGACTCGATGGGCATTGCGCAGCCGTCGGCAAGGGCGCAGATGGTTGTCCCCCTCATCTGCGAGCACGCATCGAGAATGGTGTCCAGATACTCCATCTTTCCCTTTCCCTCCAGGATCTTTGTGAACATCTTCTCCAGCCACCAGGTGCCCTCTCTGCACTGGACGCACTGCCCGCAGGACTCGTCCCTGTAAAAATGAGCCAGGTTCTGCGCCACCCTCGCGAGCGAAGTCCTGTCGTCGATGACTGTTACCCCTGCGGTGCCGAGCATTGTTCCGGCTTTTGCCATCGTGTCGAAATCCAAGGGCAGATCCAGGTCGTCCTTGGTGAGAAAAGCAGATGAAGAGCCGCCGGGGCTTATTGCTTTCACCTCCCTTCCGCCGGAGATTCCCCCGCCGTATTCGTAAATGAGCTCCCTTATTGTGGTGCCTAGGGGAAGCTCGTACAGTCCCGGTCTATTGATAGAGCCGCTGAGGCCGTAGATTTTTGTCCCTGTGTTTTTTGGGGTGCCGATCGAGGAGAACCACTCGGCGCCCCGGTTTATGATGTGGGGCACGCAGGCAAGCGTCTCGACGTTGTTCACCACGGTGGGACAGTCGAAAAGACCCACCTGGGCCGGGAACGGGGGTTTTGGCCTCGGCTCTCCGTTTTTCCCTTCTATGGACTCCAAAAGCGCAGTCTCCTCGCCGCATATATACGCTCCCGCTCCACGGAATACGATAACCTCGCAGCCGAACCCCGAGCCTAGGATGTTGTCGCCGAGGAACCCCTTGTCGTGAGCCTCCTCTATTGCATGCTCGAGAATTGCGGCCCCCCGCGGCATTTCGCCCCTTATGTATATGTAGCTTTTACGGGCGTTAACTGCGTAGCAGCAGATGATGATGCCCTCCAGCATCTGGTGGGGGTCTTTTTCGATTATCTCGCGGTCTTTGAAGCTTCCCGGCTCGCTCTCGTCGGCGTTACAACACAGGTAGATGGGCTTTTTCGACTCCTTGTCGATGAAGCTCCACTTGACCCCCGTTGGGAAGCCCGCCCCTCCGCGTCCTCTCAGGCCGGACTCTTTTATGGTGTTTATAATCTCATCGGGGTCGAGTTTAAGGGCTTTTGCGAGGGCTGTGTAGCCGCCGGCAAGCATGTATGATTCTATTGTGTGGGAGTCTTCTCTATCGATGTAGCTCCGTATGATTCTCATCTCCGGCATGCTCAGGGTTCCTTTGTCATACTGCTAAAGCAGGTAGATATTGCGCAACCTTAGTTTAAATGGGTTTGGCGCCGTTTGCCAGTGGTGAGAAAGTGTGTGTTCGTATAGGGTTCTAGTTTGGACGACGGATTGGTGAAATACGTTAAATTCAAGCGTTAATTTAGCCGGCAACATGCAGTTAGAGTCAGGCCGCGGGGTTTTTCTCCCATTTTTTCTTGTGTATAATCCTATCCCGCTATGAAGATCGTCGAGCTTAAGAAAGGGGATTTGGAAGAGAGCATCGATGGGATAAGGGCAGAGATATCCACCCCCGAGCCTGCCGTTGAGTCTGCGGTGGCAGAAATAGTGGAGAATGTAAGGCAAAACGGGGACGAAGCGCTTTTTTCATACACCGAGAAATTCGATAAGTTGGTGCTCGGTCATGAAAACGTCAAAGTCAGCGAAGAGGAGATCGAAGAGGCAAAATCGCTTGTGCCGGAGCGCCTCAGGTCCGACTTAAACACCGCCGCCCGGAGGGTGAGGGCTTATCATGAGAAAAAGAAGCCCAAGGAATACAGCTTTACCGACTCCCTGGGAAATGAGCTAGGGTGGCTCATAAGGCCGATACAGAGGGTCGGGATTTACGTGCCGGGGGGGAAAGCGGCTTACCCCTCGACAGTTTTGATGACGGCCATTCCCGCGCTGGTTGCCGGGGTGGAAGAGGTAACGCTTGTCACTCCCTGCCCGGGGGGCGAGCCGAACCCGGCGGTGATGGCAGCCGCCGATATAGCGGGCGTAAGCTCCATATACAAGGTCGGGGGCGCACAGGCAGTGGCCGCCCTGGCATACGGCACGGAGTCTGTCCCGAAGGTGGATAAGATTGTGGGGCCGGGGAACATCTACGTAACGCTCGCTAAGAAGTATGTGTTCGGTGAGGTTGATATAGACATGATAGCGGGCCCGAGCGAGGTGCTGGTCATTGCGGACGGGAGCTGTCCCGCACGCTGGGTAGCCGCCGACCTGCTGGCGCAGGCCGAGCATGACGAGCTGGCGGTGCCCGTGCTGGTTACCACTTCCATGTCCTTTGCCAATGAAGTTAGGGGGGAGCTCATTAACATGTTGAAGAGACTTGAGAGGAGGGAGATTGCGGCCGTGGCGGTAAAGAACCAGGGGAGGATTTTTGTCGTGGAGACACTTGAGGACGCCGTTAGTGTAGCCAACGCCGTGGCCCCGGAGCACCTTGAATTGTGCGTCGAGGATCCGAGGTCGCTCCTTCCGGGCATAAAGCACGCCGGGGCTATTTTCCTCGGATCGCTTTCTACAGAGGCGTTCGGGGACTATGTGGCGGGACCGAGCCATGTGCTCCCGACCGGGGGGACCGCAAGGTTTTCTTCACCCCTGAGCGTGTACGATTTCTTGAGGATGCCGAGCGTCATTTCGTTCACCCGGGAGGGGTTCGACGCTTTGAGCGAGACTGTGATGAACCTGGCTTACTCCGAGGGGCTCGAAGCCCACGCCCTGTCGGTCAAGGCCAGGAAGGACAACGGTTAGGTGATTGCACAAGCCGATTCCCTTACCGTTTCTTAAAGATTCCTTAGCGGTTATGCGGTGGGCTTGTTACTAATTGGGCGAGGTCGCAATAGTGAGATCGGAAAAGAAGACGGGTGAGAGTAATGTCGAACTCATAAAGGACAGGGTCAGGAGAGGGGTTCGTGAGCTTCAGGCCTATTCGGTGCCTCACATTGACTGCAGGGTCAAGCTCGACGGCAACGAGAGTCCCTTTACACTGCCCGAAGAGGTATTGCGGGAGGTTGTGTCTGCGGCGTCGAAGATCCCCTATAACAGGTATCCTGACCCGGATGCAGGCTCTCTCAGGCGACAAATATCCAAAATGGTGGGCTTCCCGCCTGAAGGGATAGTCCTAGGGAACGGCTCGGACGAGCTGATCGAGATGCTGCTCATAGCGTTCTCAGGCGGGACGGGAGGGGTTTTGATTCCGGTGCCCACGTTTTCGATGTACGGCATCATGGCCAGGGCCCTTGAGCTTGAATTGATTGAAGTGGAGCTCGACGGTGATTTTGACATAGATATTGATAAGACAGTCGAAACCATTGAGTCAAAAGACCCGGACCTGATCTTTCTGGCAAGCCCGAACAACCCGACCGGTAACTGCTTCTCGAAGGAAAAAATTTTGAAGATCCTCGATGTTTCTTCGGGCATGGTAGTGGTCGACGAGGCGTATTTTGATTTCTCCGGGCTCAGCGTCCTTCCGCTCCTGGAGAAATACCCTAACCTCATAGTACTTCGAACCATGTCGAAGATCGGGTTTGCTTCGCTCAGGCTTGGGATAGCGCTTTCAGGCCCGGAGCTTGCAAGCGAGCTGGACAAGGTAAGGCTCCCGTACAACATAAACTCTTTTACACAGGCTTGCGCCGAAGTTGTCCAGAAAAACCCCGGGTTCATTGCGCAGAACATACAGCTGATCGTAAGGGAAAGGGACAGGCTCCTCAGGGCGCTCTCGTCGATGGAGGGGGTAGAGGCGTTCCCAAGCGATGCCAATTTCGTTCTCATCAGAGTGGAGGATGCAGACGGGGTGTGGGGCGGGCTTGTGGAAAGAGGTGTGCTCGTGAGGAACTTCAATTCACCCGGCAGGCTCCGGAACTGCCTCCGGGTGACCGCTGGAGCGCCGGAGGAAAACGATGCGTTCTTAGCCGCCCTTAAGGGAGTTCTTTCTCCTTAGAAACCCGGCCCCGACGTAGATGACGACGGCTGCAATGCAGGCCAAGGGAAAGACGTTTCCAACCCTCGTATATATCGTTTGATAGTCTAAGAGGGCCACTTCCCGCTCAATAACCGCTTCCTCGAACTTAGCGGTTTTTTCGAGTATCCTCCCCGCGGGGTCTATGACCGCGCTTATGCCCGTGTTGGTAGCCCTGAGGAGGAAGCGTCTCGTTTCCACTGCCCTGGCGGTTGATAGCTTTAGATGCTGGTAAGGCTCTGTTGAGTCGCCGAACCAGGCGTCGTTCGAGATGTTCACCAGCAGGTTGGCCCCTTTTTTTGCGAACTTCCTTGCGAAGGAAGGAATGATGTCTTCGTAGCAGATAAGGGGTCCCGCTATGATGCCCTTCCTCTCCCCTTTGAGTAAGGTGAGCTCCCTGCCGGGAATGAAGTCCCCCGAGGCAGGGCTGAATTTTTTTATAGACGGGAACCACGTCGAGAAGGGCAGGTACTCGCCGAAAAGAAGGAGCTTGATCTTATGATACCTCCCTAAAATCCAGCCCTTATCATCGACCATATAGGCGACGTTGAACCTCTCGATGTCCCTTTTGAGAATTCCGTCGGTCGCGGTCTGTGTAACGATGTAAGACAGGCCCCCGGCGATGAAATAAGCGCCGTCGAGCTTCGGTACGATCGTTTTGCCGTCTAGGGCAAAGTGAGTGGCGGCCTCCGGGATCCAAGCCTGCACGGCCGTCTCAGGCCATATAACGAGGTCGGGGGAGCGGAAGGTGCGTGAAAGCTCCCTGTATCTGGCGGTCATTACCGACTCGTTCTGACCGAGCTTCTCAAAGATATTGAAATTTGCCTGTACGATGCCGATCTTGATTTTGGGCGCCTCGGCTATTTGAGCGTTTACAAAGTCCAGCCTCCAGACGCCGTATGAAACGATGCACAGAGCGGAGAAGAGGGAGAAGGCAAGCTCCGCAACGGGCAGCTTCCCAGCGCCGGCAAAGGATTTGTAAGTCCTGAACAATGTGTAGTTTATCAGAACGATGAAAAAGCTCATCGTGTACATACCCAGCAGATCGTAGACCTGAACCATCACAATGTATTCGGAGAGTGTATTGCTCAGAGCGTAGGGGAAAAGCATGGGGAAGGCGAACTCAATCCCTGTCCACAGAGCTGCCGTCATTATCCCCGCCGCTAGGCCCCCGGTTCGCAGTAGCCCCATCCGGGCGCTAATATAGGCGAACAAACCAAAAAGCAGACCCGTATAGGCACTTAGTATCAGGTGAAATATTACGCTTGCAGGCACGGGGAACCCTCCGAAGTTGGTTATGGTCCCCGTCAGCCAGTATGTGGCGATAAAGTTCGCTACAGTACCGGCGACAGTGCCCAGCTTAAGGGAGTCGAGAGGACGGGAGTTTTCTGTGGCCGCAAACAGGGGTATTAGGATAAAAAAGGAAAAGATGCCCGCGTAAGGCACAATAAACGCCACAGCAAATAAAAGCCCCGAAATGGATGCGAGAGATAGCTGAGCGTATGAGATGTTCTTAAAGCCGCGGATCACAACTATGAATCAGTCCGGAGATTTTGAGTACTACAGCGATGGATTTATATAATACCCACTTTGGCGCTTTTTTGTTCTTCACGGTGGGAGGCTCTCGCAACAAGTATTATTCCTAAGGCAATGCCGGCCACAGAGATTAGCTGAGCGACTGAGATATGCGGAACGGGGCTTGGTGTCGTAACCCTCAGGAACTCCACGAGAAACCTTTCCAATCCCCCGAGTATAAGCAGCGCGCCGAACAGCCACCCGTTCTGCCTGGGTTGAAGCCTAAGCCTCCAGAGGATGAGAAAAACCGATACCATGAGGACAATCTCGTATATTTGTGTGGGGTGTACTTTTTCCAGAGTGGGAGGAGAGCCCTCCGGAAAGGCAAGGGCCCAGGGAAGCTCGGTCGGGTGTCCGTAATCGTCCCCTACGAGAAAGCACCCGACCCTGGCAATGGCGTATGCCAAGGCGGTGCCGGGGGAAGCGGCGTCGGCTACGGCGAAGAAGTTCACCTTCGTCGCCCAGGCCGTTACCCCGAAAAGCCCTGCAGCCCCGAGCAGCCCACCATAATAGGTAAGCCCGCCTCTTGAGAACATATAACCAAAGGGGTTGTCGAGAAAGGCCGTGAGAGGGATGTTCTCAAATATATACATCAGCTTAGCCCCGCCCATTCCCCCTATCATAGCGGCCGCGAGGAAGACCTCCAGCAGATTTGCATTGAGCCCCTTCCTCCTGAATTCGAGTGAGGACAGCCACCACCCGCACACAAAACCCAGTACCAGCATAGCGCCGTATGACGATATCACCGTCCCACCTACCTCGAAAAGCACCGGATGCATGCCTTCAATCCCCCGGTTGATTTATCTCTTGTGTTTTACCCCCAAGCAATTTCTTGAGCTCGGAGATTTCCGTTTTAAGGGCGCCGTTCTTTTTCACATAAAATGCCAGTGCGCCGAAAACCCCCAGCCAAAGGGCGATCTGTATTAAGAAAATGAGTAACAGGTTGTCCATAGAGAACTCCGAAGACCAGTTTTGAATCTTGTTCATAAAATACCCAATTATTTCCACTTGTCATAAATTACCCCTCGTGCAGGGCACGCAAGACGGCAGGGCTGGAGGTGTTTCCAACCTAATGTCTTGACCGTTTAAAAAGCATTCGATGCTTTAGAATGTATATTTCCTTTCGCACTTGGATATGGCATGTACTGTGTTTAGTTTTATTGGTTTCACAGATGTGCTTCACTCGACACTCCAAGCGTGTGGTTAGGGTTGACTTGCACCTAAGGGCAAATAAAGGTAAATTTGTCATTTGATATGCTTTCTTCACCGGTATTGGTTCTCAACCGCAATTTCGTTCCTATCACTATGACCAGCGTGAAAAGGGCGTTCGTGATGCTCTTTTGCGACGCCGCTAAGGCCGTGGGAGGGGACTACGAGACGTATGACTTCGAGACCTGGTCTGAAATATCCGAGCTCAAAGAAAGGGGTGTAATAGACAGGGATGTGATTAGAACGGTCTCAAGAGTCATAAAGATTCCCAGGGTCATATTGCTCCTTAGATACGACAGCATGCCCAAGAGGGAGGTCAAGTTCAACCGGCTGAATATCTTCAGGCGCGACAGGGATACGTGTCAGTACTGCGGGCGTAAGCATCCGAGGTCTGAGCTCACCCTAGACCACGTGGTGCCCCGCTCCCTCGGAGGGAAGACCGTGTGGGAGAACATAGTGTGCTGCTGCGGCACATGCAACAGGAAAAAGGGCGGCACGACCCCTTTTGCCACAGGGATGAGGCTGTGGGCAAAGCCCGTTAAGCCACAGTGGAATCCGATGTCCAACTTTTCCGTGAACACGCTTTGGTTTAAGGAATGGGAGCCGTTTCTGAGTCTCGTGGACATGTCATACTGGAACGTAGAGCTTGAAAGTTGATACTTATCCTGATAACCCATTAACCGTGCGGGCATTCGTTGATTTGTGTATTTAGTGCTCTTGTTACAAGACAACGAGTTTCTTAATCTAACAATCGGGGAGATCAAATGGGAAATAAGATACAGAGCCTCCTGCTATGCTCTTTTCTTCTAGCTGCCTATTTTTCCATAGAAACGCTCCTGGCTCAAATACCCATTCCGGATATAGATAGGCCTATATTAAAAAAGGTCTCCATTGTGATCCCGGAGCTCAGGCCGTCCCACGGGTCTTACAAGGATTCAAGGGCAAGGGAGTTTATCGAGGTTGTGCGAGGCGACCTGAGAAATTCCGGCCTTTTCGAGGTTCTGACCGATGGGTTCACCGGGAGCAGGGTCGATATCGACCGCCTGTTCGATGCGGGAATTGACGCTTCCCTCGACGGTGAATACAAGTCTATGGAAGACAGGGTGCTCGTTTCTGTGAAGCTCATCAGCATATCCCAGGAAAAGATGCTTCTGGGCAGGTCGTATGAGGCAAGTCCCGGCAGGATCAGGGAGGCGGCGCACAGGTTTTCCAACTTGGTGATCAAGGAGCTCACCGGCATTGACGGGTTTTTTACCTCTAAGATCGTGTTTGTCTCCGGCAGGAGCCCAAAAAGAGACCTGTACATAATGGATTATGACGGTAGGAACAGACACAGGCTCACGAACCACGCTTCCCTTCTCCTTTCTCCTCATTGCAACAGCAACGGCACAAGGGTTGTGTTTAACTCCGATAAGGTATGGGATCAGGATATCTATGTTCTTAACCTCGTTCCCACAGTTTCGGAGAAAAGGCTTACAAGGGCGCTGCGCTTGGAGCAGAGCCCGGAGTGGTCGCCCGACGGCACCAAGATTGCCTTCAGCGCCAACTCAAATATATACGTGGCCAACGCAGACGGCACAAACCCGCGGAAATTGACCAGAAGCTCCGCCATCGATGTCTCTCCTACGTGGTCACCGGACGGCAGAAGGATAGCCTTTGCCTCCGACAGGGCGGGGTCTCCGAAGATTTACGTGATGAATTCCGATGGGACCGGCCTCAAACTGCTCACCTTTAGGGAGTACAACACCGATCCCGCTTGGTCACCGAACCCGGAGGTGAACAAAATCGCTTTCGTGAGACTGGAGGGATCGGAGGTCAATATTTTTACTATTAACCCGGACGGCACTGGGTTGCAAAGGCTCACGCAGGGCGTAGGCAGGAACGAAAACCCGGCCTGGTCTCCCGACGGTCACTACATTGCCTTTAGCTCCACCCGGAAGGGGCCTAAAGACATTTACAGCATGTATTTAAACGGAGCTAACCAGGTTCCGCTCTCTACTGGCGGCGCCAAATCGTTCCCCACGTGGTGCAAATAGCCGTTGTCGCCCGAAGCCCTTGTGCGGTTTTTATTGGCGCTGTGTTTATAGACACTGGACTTGTGAGTTAGAGCCCACGCACATGAGGAGCTTAAAGGTTTGAGGGTCTTTATCGCAGCCCTGTTGCCGGCTGAGGTGACGGGTTACATAGGGAGTTATGTAGATTCGATCAGGCATCTGTGGGAGGGTGTCAGGTGGGAGCGGCCGGAGCGGTTTCATATCACTTTGAAATTCCTGGGCGACATCGATAAGGACGCGGCGGGTGGCATAATTGGGGTGGTCGAGTCTTCCTCTGAATCGGTCTGCGCTTTCGATATGAGTTTTGAAAAAATGGGGGGGTTCCCGAATTTAAAAAACCCTCGCGTAATATACGTGGGAATGAAAAATAACGACGCTTTGAGCGCGTTCCACGAAGAGATCGAGGGTAAGCTGGAAGGGATGGGTTACCCTAGGGAGGAACGTTCTTTCACACCTCACGTCACCGTCGGAAGGGTAAGGGGCAGGGCGCGATTAATGGGGAGCTTGCCGTATCTACAGAGCATTGATTTCAGGATCAGCAGTATAGGGGTTATTAAAAGCGTATTATCGACCGGAGGCTCAGAGTACACTCCCATCGGTGTTTTTAATATTTAAAATCCCGGCAAGCTGCAATCGGTGTGAGGTGCGGGAAATTAGTTGACAACTATGGGAATTAAGGCAAAACTATTAATTTGTTTATTTATTCGGAGGTTCTTTTAAATGATAGCCGTACTTAAGACCGGGGCAAAGCAGTATAGGGTGAAGCCGGGAGATGTGATAGATGTGGAAAAACTTCCCGTCAACCCCGGCGAGAGCGTTGAGTTCTCTGAGGTTCTATTGGTTGCCGACGATGAGGGGAGTGTGAAGGTCGGCACGCCCTTTGTCGATAAGGCCACCGTTAAAGGAAAAGTACTCGGGCAGCTTAAGGGCCCTAAGATAATTGTATTTAAGTTCAAGAGAAGAAAGGGGTACAGGAAGAAACAGGGACACAGGCAGAAATATACCTCTGTTGAGATTCTGGAGATTTCCACGTAGGGGGTGATGTGAAGTGGCTCATAAAAAGGGCGGCGGAAGCACAAGGAATGGAAGGGATACCGCAGGGAGGAGGCTGGGCGTGAAGCGGTTCGGCGGCGAAGCGGTGCGAGCGGGCACCATAGTACTGAGACAAAGGGGCTCCGCAATTCATCCCGGAAGAAACGTCGGCATGGGCAGGGACTTCACCTTGTACGCGCTCACCGACGGCGTTGTGAAGTTTGAAAGGATGGGAAGGAAAAGGAAAATTGTGAGCGTTGAGCCGGTATCAGGTTAATACAGCTTAGCAATTCTGTTCCAAGGCGGCTCTTGTAGAAAACCGTTCTCTTAGTCCGACTTATACCTCATAAACAGTATTATCGTTACGTTCATAACAATAACCCTAAAGTTTTATTTTGGATTATGTTAGAATACATTTCATACTATGGGGTAAGGCAGCTTTTCTGTACAATTAATTGTAATACTAATTGTACTAGGGTGTTGACATGTTATTGAGGTGCAGCTTGAGCTTAATATGCCCCTAATTTCAAGAAGGGTTAAGCTATATGGACTGGGATGAACTCACGCGTTTTCTTGGCAGGGCCAAAGGAACGATACTCATCGTTGCGGTATTCATTATGTGTTCCCTTACCTTAACCGTTTTTAACTCCTACTATTACGCTTCCGTGATTCTGGATGTGAGGGCTTCTGAGGTTGGGGAATATCTTCATGATTTCGACAACTTTTCCAGAGATGCTAAAGAGCTTGTTCGAATCCGACCCGACATACTTTATTTGACGCTTATCGACGGTAATGGGGTTGTAAAGAGGAGCTACGGCGGCGCAAACGGCAAGAATATGAAAAAATTCACCATCCCTACCTCAGACAAACATACAATCATACTGGGGCTAAGGGAGTTCGGCATCGGTGACTCAGTGGGTCGCTCATTGGTATGGAGCCTCCTTATAACAGGTGTTTTTTTGTTGTGTTATTTCTTTTTGAGGTTTGTTTTTTCCCTGAATGAAAATTTCTATTTGGACAAGTTGAGCAGAGCCTTGAACACCGTGGCCAACAGTGACTACACTGCAAGGCTTGATATCGACAAAAAAGTTTCGGGCGACTCATTGCTGCTGAGGCTCTACGAGAGCTTCAACCTCATGCTCAGCCAGATTGTCAAGAGTCAAGGCGGCACCGAAGTGATTTCATCGCACTTTCAGCCGCAAATTGTCATAGCCGATGGTGATGAAGAACAGTTAACTAAAAATGTAATTACATTTGTTAACAAAATTACCGGCATAGACGAATTTCCCACAAGCCTCTCTCCCGAAGAATATAACGAGCTCATTGAAAATTACAGAAATGAAGTGACATCTATAATAGCCAACTACGGCGGTACTATCGAAGCCATATTCCAGGACGAGATAGTGGCGTTCTTTAACACCCCGGAAGAGCTGCAGAATCCCGAGTTAAAGGCTATCTCGGCCGGGGTTGAGGTTCTCCAGACGCTTGCTGTTATGAACAAGGATAGAAAGCTCGACAGCACCAAAGCCGTTAGCGGCAAGATCGGGATCGATATTAAATCCGTCCCCTTCATCTCCACCTCCGGCGCTCCTCAAAGCGTTAAAGAGATCATAACCCATGCCAGGCGTATCTGCGACGCCTCCCCCCAGTGGAAAGTGATGGTCTCCTCGGAGATTCTCAGTCACGTGAGGGATCATGTGGACGTCAAAGAGTATGAGATGGAAGATCAGACCATATTTTCCATAATTGGCGTTGAGGCCGATGCCGCCGGTGCGTAGGCTGGTGGCAAGGCGCCGGGTTATGGTATCCTAACGACCGCCATAGAACACCCGTTTACCGGGTTCTCTACTCCCCGAGTTTATACATTTGGTAGTTTCTTTAAGGTAAAATTATAGAGTGAAAAAGATCGATATTCTTGATTTGAGTCCCAAAGAGCTTGAGGATTTGGTTTCAGGCTTGGGGGAGCGTCCGTATAGAGTGAGCCAGCTGGCCAGGTGGATATACAAGAAGAACATAAGGAGCTTTGAGGAGATGACAGATCTTTCAAAGGGCTTCAGGTCTACCCTAAAAGACGTTGCCCGGCTCTCTTCCATCCGCCTTCGGCGGGAGCAGACCTCGCGTGACGGGACAAAGAAATTTTTGTTCGAGCTTGAAGACGGAAGCAGAATCGAGAGCGTTTTAATCCCTGATGCTCACCGCTTGACTCTATGCATTTCGACTCAGGTTGGCTGCTTGATGGGTTGTGCGTTCTGCTTAACTGCCAGGCTCCGAAGGATAAGGAACCTTCGTCCAGGCGAGATAGTCGATCAATTTCTGGCCGTGAGGGAGCTAAGCCCCTACGGAGTGACGAACATAGTTTTCATGGGTATGGGAGAGCCGCTTGATAACTTCGAGAGCACTGTCAAGGCCATCGAGATACTCACACACCCCGGTTACGTCGGTATGTCTCCGAGAAGAGTCACCGTGTCCACTTCTGGGCTTGTGCCGGAGATAGCGGAGCTGGGAGAACGGGCTCCTGTTAACCTCTCGATATCCCTTAACGCCTCTAACGACCGGCTCAGGAGCCGCCTCATGCCCGTAAATAATAAGTACCCTCTAAAGACTCTCATAGAAGCCGGCGCGAGTTATCCGTTAAGCGGCAGGGGGAAGCTCACGTTTGAATACGTTCTGATTAAAGACGTTAACGACGCTAAATCAAATGCCGTGGAGCTTGTCGGGCTTTTGCGTGGGATAAGGTGCATGGTCAACTTGATTCCGTACAACGAGGCACCGCCGCTTGAGTATCAAACCCCTGAGCGCGATAGGGCACTCCAGTTTCAGAAGGTTTTAATAGACGGCGGGATTCGCGCCATGATCAGGAAGAGCCGCGGGCGCGATATATTAGGGGCGTGCGGCCAGCTTGTCGCTGATTATCCCCTCGAAGAGACCGACGCTCGGAGCGGGGCACAACCCAGCGCCGTAGCCGCCCTGCCCAGTTAGTCATATTAAGGAACACAGATGGAAAGCTCAGAGGTAAGAAGCGAGTTTCTAAGCTATTTCGAAAGGAACGGTCACACTATAGTTTCGAGCTCCTCTCTGATTCCCAAGAACGACCCCACCCTTCTGTTTACAAACGCGGGGATGGTGCAGTTCAAGGATGTTTTCCTGGGCTTTGAGCAGCGCCCCTACTCGAGGGCGACCTCGTGCCAGAAGTGCGTGAGGGCGGGGGGCAAGCACAACGACCTTGAAAACGTGGGCCATACCCCCAGGCACCACACGTTTTTCGAGATGCTCGGCAATTTTTCATTCGGAGACTACTTCAAAAACGACGCCATAAGGTTCGGTTGGGAGCTGCTCACCAATGTCTACGGCATTCCCAATGACAGATTGTGGGTGTCTGTGCACGAAGACGACGAAGAGGCTTACAACATATGGAGAAAGGACATAGGTGTTCATAAAAACCGGCTTGTCCGGCTTGGG